>DCSU01000025.1:0-991 GCA_002325785.1 Bacteroidales bacterium UBA1458
TCACCTCAACCACTACATGCTCAACGCTGCCCAGGAGGTGATAGTCCTGGCTGACTCAACCAAGTTCGGCAAAAGGGGTTTCGGAAAGATCTGCAATCTTAACAAGATTCACCATATCATCACTGACAGGAACGCCCCTGCGAATATCATCCAGATCATCAGGGAAAAAGGTATCGAGGTCACTCTTGTATAGTATATGTTGTGAAACTTNNGTGTTGTGATGGCATAAGTTTAATTCTTGTCAGAAAACCGAGTATAAATATTACAACATTTTTAATATATGTTGTGAAACTTCTGAAGATTATTGAACCTGACCGGCTGCCACCTGACCAGGTTATTTAAATTTGTATTTACCTACACCATAAATAGTAATCATTATGTCAGGAAAATCAGTACTATCAGTTATCGCAGCCATGCTGGCGGTAACGCTTGCCGGGTGTTCAACCTCCAGGACTGCAGTGACGGGAGATCCTTCCGGCCGTACAGCCGGGGCTGAGAGGGAGTTTCGGGCAGCGTGGGTGGCCACTGTTGCAAATATCAACTGGCCCAGCAAACCGGGTCTCTCCGTTGAGGAGCAGAAGAGCGAGGCGATCACGCTTCTCGATCTGCTATATAAAAACAACTTCAATGCTGTTGTATTCCAGGTGAGGCCCCACGGTGACGCAATGTATAAAAGTGACCTGGAGCCCTGGTCATATTACCTGACCGGTGAAGCGGGCAAAGCCCCGGATCCATATTATGATCCGCTCCAGTTCTGGATAGATGAGGCTCATGCCAGGGGCATTGAGCTGCACGCATGGCTTAATCCGTACCGGGCACACCATCCGGCAGGAGGAGAGGTGACTGATGCCTCTATCGTCAGGAAACGCCCTGACCTGGTACTGAAACTTGAGGTAGAGAATTACTGGTGGATGGATCCTGCCCTGAAGGGAACGCAGGATCATTCATACAATGTGGTGATGGACCTGGTACGCAGATATGACCTTGACGG
>DCSU01000025.1:1006-7660 GCA_002325785.1 Bacteroidales bacterium UBA1458
GATGACAGGAGCTGGCAGGCATACCAGTCCGGCGGCGGCAAGCTGTCACGTTCCGACTGGAGGAGGGAAGCCGTCAATGTATTTATTGAGAGACTCTATGAGGGCATCAAGGCCGAGAAGCCATGGGTGAAATTCGGCCTCAGCCCGTTCGGCATCTGGCAGCCCTTTAATCCTCCGGCAATCGGAGGCGGATTCAACCAGCATGAGACCCTCTATGCCGATGCAAAGCTGTGGCTCAACAAAGGGTGGATCGACTATTACTCACCACAGCTTTACTGGCCGGTCAACCAGATTGCCCAGAGCTACCCGGTGCTGCTGGGATGGTGGAAGGAGCAGAACCTGAAGGGACGCCACCTGTGGCCTGGAATCAGCATCGGGCTTCAGCCGGTGTCAAGGGCAGCCGATGAGACCGTCAACCAGATCATGATCACCAGGGGTCTTCTGCCGGAGAGCCCGGGGGTGGTGCACTGGAGCATCGGCCCGCTGGCAAGCTCACCTGAGCTGGTGAAAGCAATTGCCGATGGCCCCTACAGGAGGAAGGCCCTGGTGCCGCCCTCACCGTGGCTCGACACAAAAGCACCTGCGGCGCCCGGGGTGACAACAAAGACTGTGGACGGCAAACTGCAGATCTCATGGACTCATCCAGGCCCGGCCGAGGTGGGCCGATGGGTGGTCTATTACCGGTATGGCTCGCAATGGAACCAGAATATACATGGAAATACTGTCACAAGCGATACAATTCTTGCCTTCATCCCCAACCGTACCTTCCTTACCCGCACACCGCGTGAAAATATTAAAAGTGCCGAACAGGCTCTGGTAAAACTGGATAGCATAGCAGTCTCAGCCGTGGACCGCTTCGGGAATGAGAGCATCATAAATAAGATGGCGGTGACAGAGTTCACCATTGCCGATGCACCTCCTTTGGAAAGTGTTTTGGCAGACTTTTACAAGGGTATTATGGCTCCGGTGCTTCCCGTGCCGGTAGTCACCCCCGGTATCAACGTACTGATAGATGATCATCTTGACCTGATCATGGGCAAGAGGGTGGGTCTGATAACCAACCCGTCGGCTGTGGGAGCTGACATGAGAAGCGTGGTTGACATCCTCGCATCCACTGAAGGTGTTAACCTGGTAGCTCTGTTCGGCGCCGAGCACGGCGTTCGTGGTGCTCTGCAAGGCAGGATATCCGGTGAGGGTCAACCGGACCCGGTGACAGGAATCCCGGTCTACAGTCTTTACAGCGACACCTGGGCTCCGAAACAGGAGTGGCTCGACAGCCTCGACGTGATGCTGTTCGACATCCAGGGGGTGGGATCGGCATGGTACACATTCAAGTTTTCGATGTCATGGGCCATGGAAGCATGCGCCAAAGCCGGCATTCCGTTCATCGTCCTTGACAGGCCCAACCCGCTGGGCGGCCGCGTGGTTGAGGGACCAATGCAGGACACCATAAGTATATACAGGCACCGCCTGCCGCTGCGCCACGGAATGACCTATGGCGAGCTGGCAACAATGTGGAATGAGACCGAGGGCTATGGCGCTGACCTGACTGTCATTAAGATGAAAGGGTGGCGGCGGAGCATGATGTGGGATGCAACAGGACTGATATGGGTGATGCCATCACCGAATATTGACAACTGGGAGACATCGGTGGTCTATCCGGGCCAGTGTCTCTTCGAGAGAACAAATATGTCGGAAGGACGGGGCACAACCAAACCGTTCCTGCTTACAGGAGCACCATGGGTCAATGCTGAAAAAGCTGCGGAGGATCTTAACTCAAGAGGAATTCGAGGAGCATGGTTCAGACCGGTATACTTCATTCCCCGCTCTGCCGGGACAGGCAATAACCGGAGTAGCAAACCATGGAACGAGATGTGCGGAGGCGTTGAGATAATGCTTATTGACCCTGCTGCATTCCGGTCAGTGGAAGCATCACTCCATATAATCGATGCATACAGGAAGACCAGCCCGGATTCACTGGTATGGTCGCCGCCTCTGTTGATGCGTCAGCTCAACGAGCCCGGCGTCACCGTTGAAGAGGTGGTAAAAGCCTGCCAGGATGATGTTAGTGAGTTCATGGAAATGAGACAGAAATACCTGCTGTACAGATGAGAAGACTGACAATATTCATGCTCCTGGCAGCGGCTGTGCTCGCAGGATGCAGTACGGCCAGGAAGGCACAGGAAATTGTTGTGGCAGAGCCCGTGGTTCCTGTCCTGACGGAAAGGAGTGTGAAACCGCAGGTTATTGAACTTGACCTGAAGGCGCTGTTTGAATCAGACTGCTCAGGTCGGAAGATCTCTCTCAATAAGGGTGATCTGGTACTGACTACTGACAGTGAAGGCATTATAACCTTTGAGATGCCTGAGGCAGATACCCTGATACTGTCTCCCGATCCGTGTCCCGGGCTTAAGTCGCCCTGCAGCTTTGTCATTCCCCTGGCGGGATGGTTTGTGCCGTACAGCTATTCAATCCAACCCGACGGCACGGTGGAACGCAAATCGCCCTGGGTCGAATTTCGCAGGACACCGGAGCCGGTAACCGACCAGCCTCAGTTCGACTTCCTATGCAAGAGTGAATACCCTGCAACGGTAAGCATAAACGGGGTAGAAGTTAAGCAGTATAAGACCGGAATCTTCTTCAGTACGGTCAAATTTACTGAGGGCCTCAACAGGGTGAAGGCGGAAGCGACCTACCCCGATGGCCGGACAGCCTCGCATGAGATGGAATTTGTTTATGAGAAGAGAGACCTGAGCAGGCAGCCATACCCGTTATGGATCGATCGTCGCTCGTTTGAGCCCGCTGCCGACATGGAACTGCTTCCCGGTGAGGCGGTGAAGGTGAGCTTTCGTGCATCGAAGGGGCAGGAGGCCTGGCTGGATATCAGGCCCGGGAAGATAAGCATGAAGTGCTACCGGGAGGATTTTGACGACTACAGTATTTACCGGGCCGAACTGCCTGTGCGCGGTTTTGAGACTGGCGCTGTCAGTACCCTCAGCGTCAGGCTTATGCCGGCAGCGGGCGCGCCGGTGAAGGATTCATACAGGCCTGACATTGTCAGGACTGTCACAGTTAGAAACCCGGAAGAGTTCCCACTGGTAAGGGTGAAAAATGATTATTCAAGGCTTGTTTACAACCTCGGCGCTCCACGGTTGGGCGGACCTATAAGATCTGAACTCGGTCCGGGTGTGGTATTGAAGACCAACGGCAAAACAGGAGATAACTACAGGATAAGGCTCAGCAAAGTGGAGGCCGGGTATATAAATAAGGATGATATTGAGATTATGAGCGGAGGCAGGATGCAGCCGTCTTACACAGTAACAGGCATGACATGCGGTCCGGCTAACGGTGCCGATATTGTATCAATACCTTACCTCGAAGCTGTTCCTTATGAGGTTTATCCGGATCCTGACCAGAGGAGGCTGGTGATAACACTGTTCGGGGCGGAGTCAGCATCGACCTGGGTCACTCACAGGAAAGGATGCAGGGTGATTGATAAGTTAACATGGGAGCAGAGCACACCTGAGACTTTCCGTGTTTTCGTCAACCTCAGGGACGAGGATATCTGGGGTTACGACATCAAGCCTGCCGGCAGGAGCCTCGTGCTTCGCATAAAGTACCCGCCGGCTTATGACCTGACAGCTGAGAAGCCTTTGTCCGGGTTGAAGATTGCCATTGAGGCAGGTCACGGCGGATCCAACTCCGGGGCTATTGGTTTGTCGGGACTTGTGGAAAAGGATATCAATCTTGACCTCTCTTTCAGGCTGGGGGATCTGTGTGCTGCCATGGGTGCCGTGGTGGTACAGGTGCGTGATTCGGACAGGGATATGACCCTGATTGAGAAGCGAAATATAGCCATTGAATCCGGTGCCGACATGCTGATAAGCATTCATGCCAACGCCGGCGGCAGGGGTTATCTATCCGTGGCTGGTACGAGCACCTACTGGCACAATCCCTTCTGGGCGCCTCTGGCACAGACAATCTATGACCGTCTGCTGGAGACCGGACTTACGGAATTCGGTGTGGTAGGGTCATTCAACTACACCGTGACCAGGGCATCTCAGCTGCCATCCGTTCTTGTTGAGCAGGCCTTCATGTCGCACGCCGAAGACGAGGAGAAGCTGGCTGACCCTCTCTTCCGCCAGCTGATGGCTGAAAAAATATACGGTGGGATTATTGACTACCTGGGTATGATGCAGAAGTGAAATAAAACCTGTCAAAGTTTCATGAAAATCACAAATGATAACCGAAATGAAAAAATTCATTCTGGCACTCGACCAGGGTACAACGAGTTCGAGAGCAATAGTTTTTGACTGCAACGGTGACACAATTGCCACTGCGCAGAAAGAATTCACTCAGATCTATCCCCGGCCGGGATGGGTAGAGCATGACCCTGCCGAGATATGGGGAACACAGTCAGGTGTTGCTCTTGAGGCCATATCGATAGCTGGCATCCCCAGCGATGATATTGCGGCAATAGGCATAACCAACCAACGGGAGACAACAGTTGTCTGGGACAGGCGGACAGGTAAGCCAATCTATAATGCAATTGTCTGGCAGGATCGCCGTACAGCTGATTTGTGTGATCATCTGAAGCAGGGCGGGTATTCCCGGATGATTCAGCAAAAAACAGGCCTGGTGATTGATGCATACTTTTCTGCAACAAAAGTGAAATGGATACTTGATAATGTCGAAGGAGCCCGGGAGCGGGCAGAAAAGGGGCATCTCGCATTCGGTACGGTAGATACCTGGCTGGTATGGAATCTTACCGGCGGTGCTGTTCATGTAACAGATGTCTCGAATGCCTCAAGAACGATGCTGTTCAATATTAACACACTCTCTTGGGATGAAGAGCTCCTTGAATTATTAACCATCCCCGCCGTAATGTTGCCGGAAGTGAAGTCTTCCAGTGAAGTATATGCTGAAACCAAAGGGTTATTTCAGACTCCTGTTCCAGTTGCCGGTATTGCCGGTGATCAGCAGGCTGCGCTTTTCGGGCAGATGTGCACCGAGCCCGGGATGATAAAAAATACTTACGGAACAGGCTGTTTCCTGATGATGAATATAGGTGCGGTGCCTACCAGGTCTGATAGTAATCTTCTTACAACCGTTGCCTGGAAAATCGGGAACAAGACTGACTACGCACTTGAGGGTAGTGTTTTCATTGCAGGCGCAGTGGTACAGTGGCTGCGTGACGGACTTGGAATAATTGGAGGTTCATCTGAAGTTGAAAAACTGGCCTCAGAGGTGAGTGACAACGGGGGAGTATGCTTTGTGCCGGCTTTCACCGGCCTTGGTGCTCCATACTGGAACCAGCATGCCAGAGGCACTATCACAGGGCTTACAAGGGGCACAACCCGGGCACATATCGCAAGAGCTGCTTTAGAGAGTATCGCATTTCAGACACTTGAGGTTGTGCAGGCCATGAAGAAGGACTCTGATGTAGAGATCAAGGAGCTGAGAGTTGACGGAGGCGCCGCCGTAAACAACCTGCTGATGCAGCTTCAGGCAGATCTGCTTCAGACAAAAGTCCTCAGACCTGCCTGTACTGAGACAACGGCCCTGGGTGCGGCATACCTTGCAGGACTGGCAGTCGGATACTGGAAAGACATAAATGAGATACGGGACCAGTGGAAAGTGAGCCGGATCTTTGAGCCTGACAAAGATAAAGGAAGGTCAGAAGAGATGAAGAAGGAATGGAGGCGGACAATCAAAGCGGTTCTGGCATGGGGAGATGACAAATAATAAGTCGGACTGTCAAATATTATAAAACTTAAGGTTATGAACGCATTTTTTGCTGAGTTCTTCGGAACAGCCATGATAATTGTTTTCGGAGGAGGCGTTGTATCAAACGTAGTATTGAAGAATACAAAAGGGAATAACGGCGGCTGGATAGTCATAACATTCGGATGGGCAGTGGGAGTATTTACAGGAGTCCTTTTAGCAGCTCCGGTAAGCGGAGCACACCTGAATCCTGCCGTTACCCTTGCACTGGTTCTGGCCCATAAGTTCTCTCCGTCACTTATGCTGGTTTATTTCACCGCCCAGTTGCTCGGAGCGATGTTCGGGGCCTTTCTTGTATGGCTGGCTTACAAGAAACACTTTGATGCCACAGACGACCCTGACCTTAAGCTTGCTGTGTTCTGCACTTCACCAAACATCAGAAGCTACTGGTACAATATTCTGACGGAGGTTATCGGAACATATGTCCTTGCCCTTGCCGTTCTCTATATGGCAGAGCCGGAGGTTGGTCTCGGATCACTTAATGCCCTGCCTGTTGCCATAGTGGTTCTTGGTATCGGACTTTCACTCGGCGGTCCGACAGGTTATGCCATAAATCCGGCGCGAGACCTTGGCCCCCGTATCATGCACTTCATTCTGCCAATATCTCAAAAACGCGACAGTGACTGGAAATACTCATGGGTACCAATCCTCGGCCCCATGATTGGGGCTTCAATTGCTGCAGGGATGTTTTTATTGTTTACAAGCTAATTTGTCCTTCCCCGATACTATCAAATATGAGTGTTGCCAACAGGCTGAACTTCAGGTTTTGTTGTTCAGTACATCGCTCATCAGGAAATCGCGATGCGATTTTACCATGTTGACAGTGTAAAGGAGAAGGTTCTTTGTTTCGCTGAGCAGGTTCAGATACAT
>DCSU01000025.1:7684-14734 GCA_002325785.1 Bacteroidales bacterium UBA1458
AGGTCAAGAATTTTCTGCTGCTCGGCAAGAATACCGTCCAGGTTTTTATGGCTCTGTTCCCTTATAAGAACCTCAACATGATCAAAAAATGAATTGACTGACTCATTGAGTTCATGCAGGTCTTTCACCTGTTCAGGAATGATTGAGGGATGATTATTGTCGAGATGATCATAAATCGGGCCGGCAATGTAATCAAGGCAATGCGCAATCTCCCTCAGGTAGTCAAGTATCTGCACATAGTATGGGCCAGTCTCGATAAATTCCTCCTCAAGTTTTCTCAGGGTGGGGTAAAGATTGTATTTCAGTTCCTTCGTCCTCTGGTTCAGTTCATCTACATTCTTCTTGACCTTCTTCATTTTCTTGAAGTCTTCCTTGATCAGGTTAAGAACGCTGGAGAAATAGAGCTTCCTGACTGATACAACCACATCCATGATTGATGTGTTGCATTTCTGACAGGATGTTCAGGCCGTTCAGCGTGAGCTTTTCATCAATATCATCCTTCTTTGAGAGAATGCTTATTTTTTTTCTGTGTCTTATTCCTGACCAAATCATTACAAAGAGGGCAATTGCCAACCCTGCCATGGCAGCGATAATTCCTCCCCAGTTGATGACCAGGGCTATGAGAAATGCCATAGAGAAGGCAATAATCGCTGTAAAGAACCATCCGCCGATAATTGTGACCACCCCCGTAATCCGGTAAACTGCACTTTCCCTGCCCCAGGCCCTGTCAGCCAGGGCTGACCCCATGGCAACCATGAATGTCACATAAGTGGTGGAAAGCGGGAGTTTCAGTGAGGTGCCAAGTGCGATAAGGCTACTTGCCACGAACATGTTTACAGACCCTCTGAGGAGATCAAAGGAAGACACATCTTCAGGGTTTTTAAACTGGTTTTTATAGGAGATAAAGTCAAACCTCTTTTCGAGGAATTGAGTAACCCTGTCAGGGACCAAATTGCTCATGAATTTTGAGAACCCGACCGAGTGTCTTACTACCGACCTTGATAACCGGGTTGATGAAAATCTTTCGGATCCTGCCCCCTGCCGGGAAAGATTTACCTCGGTCTCGGTAACAGTACGTGCTTTCTTTGAAAGAAAGAGAGTCAAAACCATTACAAGTCCGGCTGCGAGAAGGAAAATAGTAGGGGTTTTTACAGGTTCACTCAGGGAACCCATCAGCATAGTGTCAGGACTGAAAGAAGGATTACCTGCTAGCTCGCGGTAAGATTCCAATCCTGCGAGGGGTACGCCGATAAAATTGACAAGGTCGTTACCAGCAAACGCCATTGCCAGTGAAAAGGTACCGATCAGCACGATTATCCTGAGTATGTTCACCTTAAAGAGTGAAATCATTAACTGAAGGATAGCGGTGATGCCTATAAAGGAATAGAGAAGAAGATTAAGGGTATGGTGTTCAATCCATTCAATTGCTTCAGGAGTCAGAAAAGAAGCACCTTTGGCTCCCTTTACCAGTAAGAAATAGATAATGGCAGTGATTGCGATGCCTCCCCAGAGCGCACCGAAATACTTCATATACCTTTTATAGTCGAAGGAGAATACAAGTCGGGTAATGAACTGAATTACCGTTCCGAAAGCAAATGCAATAACTACAGAGAAAAGGATCCCGAATATAATGGCAAGGGCTTTGGCAGTATTGATGTATTTGCCAATGTCTGAAAAATTGTCGGTTGAGTTGGAGATCTTGATAAGGGAAATTGCCACGGCTGCACCAAGCAATTCAAAAACAATTGAAACGGTTGTGGATGTGGGGAAACCATAGGAATTGAATGTATCCAGGAGAATTACATCTGTTATCATGACCGCAAGGAAGATGATCATGATTTCAGAGAAATAGAACTGGCCGGGATGAAAAATCCCCGACCTCGCAATCTCCATCATGCCGCTTGAAAAAGTTGAGCCAACCATAACACCCAGTGCGGCAATTGTCAAAATTACTTTTAATGGAGCAGCCTTGGATCCGACGGAAGAGTTGATAAAGTTGACGGCATCATTGGATACCCCGACGACCAGATCGGAAACAGCCAGAATAAGAAGGGCAATTACAATTATCAGATAAACATCCACTGAATTAGAATTATAAATTATTGACTGGAGAGGAAGTGAAATTTCCTGTCCCAGTTTTATAACTCATTATTTTAATTTTAATTCTCAATCGTTTATACTATTTGTTGAGTTTTGCAGCTTCAAAATTAGTCCAATTATGAAGAAGTTCAAAGAAATCGACCTGTTACATTTTTGTTACAGTGGCTTAACTAGGGCATGAAACAATGCCGCCATTGTCAGGAATAGAATTGCCGTGGGGAACCGCCGTTAATAAACATTTGCTTATATTTATAACCTTCGCAGTGGCATGGTATCTTACAATGACGCGTTTAACAAACAGAGAGATTTATGATAAAACGGAGGGGTAGTATTGCTGCATGCATATGGTTATTTCAAATGGCCCTGCTTGTCTGCTGTTCATCGGAAAAGTCAGACAGGCAGCAGGGACGGTTTATCACTGACTATACGGGACGTTCAGTTAATATACCTGACACCGTTAACAGTGTTATTGCCCTCAGGTCCGGTACCATGAGGCTCCTGGCCTACATGGGGGTGACTGACAGGGTAAGCCATATTGAGGGAAGTGAACAGAAGCGTAATGTACCCTACCTGATTGCCAATCCTCACCTGCGTGGTCTCCCGGTCATTGGAGCTGGAAACCATTACGACACAGAGTTGCTGGCTGCTGCCGCCACTGATCTTATTGTTGCCACATTCATGTCACCGCAGGAGGCGGACAGGCTGCAGCGCCTCATCCGCAAGCCGGTTGTGCTGCTGAATTATGGCGACCTGGGAGAAGGACGCGATGATCTCTTCAGCACTCTAACGCTTCTGGGTGATATATTTCACCTTGAAAAGAGAGCCGACTCATTGACGGGATATATTAGAGCGACAATTGATGAGTGTGCATCAAGGGCCTCGCGTGCCACCGAAAAGCCACGGAAGGCCTATGTGGGAGGGGTGGCCTATAACGGGGCTCACGGGCTGACATCAACCGAAACCGATTACCCGCCTTTCATGATGCTGTCGGTATCCAATGCCGCCGTTGTGCCTGACTCGCGAAAAAATAGTGAAGGACCCGGCCATGAGGTTCTATTTATTGAAGCCGAACAGCTCATCGAGTGGGACCCTGAGGTCATCTTCCTTGATGCCGCAGGCCGCCAGATATGGGAGGAGGAGATAGCATCAGGGATAATGCAGACCTCTCTTGCTGCCCTCCGTACAGGAGAGGTTTACACGGTGCTCCCATACAACTGGAACAGTATCAATTTCGAGAATCTGCTTTGCAATGTGTGGTATGTCGGTTCAGTGATGATGCCCTCGGCTTTTGGCGATGTTGATGTTGCAGGGAAGAGCAGGGAGGTCTACAAGCTGTTTTATGGTACCGATATATATGACCAGGTGTACGATTATTATAAACCTTTCAGCCAGATGAGAAACGATAACCGGGAATGAGCAGGGAGCTTGAGTTGGAAAAGCAGTATATCCGTTTCACGGATCGTAAGGGCAGGTTCCTCTGGCTGCTAGCTTTGGCGACTCTGCTCCTGGGAGTGCTGGGCCTGGCACTCGGCCCAAGCAGCATCAGCCTCAATGACCTCGCAGCACTTTTTACCTCAGGAGGAGATGAGCTTCATCGGGGGATAGTGATGCAGATCAGGTTGCCGAGGGTGCTGGCTGGCATAGTGAGCGGAATCGCCCTGTCGGTAAGCGGGGTGGTGATGCAGAGCGTGCTCCGTAACCCGCTGGGGTCACCCTTTACTCTTGGCATAAGCAATGCAGCAGCCTTTGGCGCTGCCGTTGCAGTAATTGTATTTGGCGCCGGCAGCATGCATAGCAGCAGCAGTGATGCAGTCATGATAGCAAATCCCTATGTCGTCACCCTCTCTGCCTTCTTCTGGTCACTGATCGCCTGTTTCCTGATTTTGCTGGTGGCTAAGCACAAGGGGGCGACACCCGAAAACATGATACTGACAGGCATCATTGCCAGCTCCCTTTTTACAGCGCTCACCACGGCCATTCAATATCTGGCCGATGATGTACAGCTTGCCGCCATTGTCTTCTGGACCTTCGGCGACCTGAGCAAGGGAGGTTGGCACGAGCTGTTATTGCAGGTCATCATCCTGCTTCCGGTGATGATCTATTTTTACCGCAACAGATGGAACTACAACGCCCTTGATGCCGGTGACGAGACGGCCCGCAGCCTGGGGGTTAATATCGGGCGACTGCGGCTTACGGGAATGATTCTTGCATCACTGGCAACCGCAGCTGTGGTATCGTTCTATGGTATCATTGCCTTTGTAGGGCTGGTGGTGCCGCATATGGTCAGGCGGGTGATAGGCAGCGATGAGCGTTTTCTCATCCCGGGCGCTGCCCTTGCCGGGGCTGCCTTTATGGTTGGATGTGATATAGTGGCCCGGACAGTGATCGCACCCATGGTGTTGCCTGTAGGGATACTGACATCGGTCATTGGCGCGCCGCTGTTTATACTGCTGCTGATAAAGGGGAGGGGAGGAGCACAATGGAAATGATAAGACTCTCCGGGGTGCAATTTGCCTATAACGGCTTCCCGGTAATAAAGGGCATCACCCACAGCTTTGCAAAGGGCTCTTTCACGGCACTGCTCGGTCCCAACGGATCGGGCAAGAGCACTCTCCTCAGGCTCATCAACGGTATCCTTATGCCGCAGTCGGGCGAGGCGGCTGTGATGGATCGTCACACCGGTAGTTACAGCGCGAGGGAGATGGCAAGGCACATGGCATACGTGCCCCAGACACAGTATAATACCTTTCCGGCTACGGTGTTCGACACCGTCCTGCTGGGCCGCAATCCCTACATCAGCTGGTCGCCCGCAAAGGATGACCGCAGGATCACGGCAGAGATACTGGTTAAACTCGGACTTGATGACATCGCGCTTAAGGATATCAATCAGCTCAGCGGCGGACAGCGTCAGCAGGTCTTCATTGCCAGGGCGCTGGCACAACAGCCCTCAGTGATGCTCCTCGATGAGCCGACGGCTAACCTTGATCTCAGGCACCAGCATGAGATACTGCGCCTCCTGAAGGAGCTCTCCGAAAGCGGCATCACCGTGCTGGCGGCCATCCACGATCTCAACCTTGCGCTCAAATACTGTAATGAATTCATGATACTTGACAACGGTCAGGTGAGGGCCGAAGGCGGGACTGAGATATTTGACGAAAAGCTGATTGAGGAGGTATACAGAGTCAGGATAAAAATTTTCAGGGATGGAGGAGAAATGTTTATTTTACCTGTCGAACCTGTTTAGCAATCAAATAATGATATTATGGACTTAAGGATTGAGTTTATAGGTTTTGTACATAACCGTTGGGATAAGGCAGAACCACAGGATTCAGACAGGATGAAAGAGAGTGTCTCGACGATTGAGGTGAGGGAGGAGTATGCCGATGCCCTGTTCAGGATTGAAAAGTACAGTGAGCTGAATATCCTTTTTTACTTTGACCGCTCCGAGGGGTATGAGCTTCGCACAGTCACGCGCTCTGGCGAGGTGAGAGGTGTCTTTGCATGCTGCACTCCACGCAGGCCAAGCATGATTGGACTGACCACCGTTAAACTTCTGGGTGTCGACGGCAATGTTCTGACAGTAACAGGCCTTGATGCGCTGAATAACACCCCGGTGCTTGATATTAAACCGGTAATAAGCCGCCTGTGACCGGGCTGGCCGGGGAAAAAATGTCATCGTTGGACTCCGTGTGCCTTTACTTCAGGTTCCGGAAAAGATGACGCCGGATATTTTATGACAGGCTAACGGTAAATTTGAAAAATTGATAAATTTGCCCTGCCTGATTCACCCTGTTCATGGGGCATTGTTGAAGAGGACAAAAAAAAATAAACGTGATGAGCATCGAACTTAAAAAGGACTTTTCTTTCTCATTGCTTGTTCCGACAAGCATGGGTGTCCGTATAACTCCGGTAAGCCACCAGCCTGTTCACAGCAGTGATACTTTCTTCATGCAGGCGACCAGCGCTGAGACCAATGTTGCCAGCATTGCCAGTTACCTGGGGCTGCCGGTGAAGGTTCTGACAACATTCGTAGAGGATAGTCCCGTTGCTAATCTCATTAAGAGCAACCTTGCAAGCCGGCATATGACCTTTGAGGGCAGGGAGGTACCGCAGGGCAATCCCTGGGGTTACCGGCATCAGTTTAACATTGCTGACATGGGTTTCGGGTCAAGGGGCCCCAGGGTACATAACGATCGTGCGGGAGAGGTAGGACGGACGCTGAATGTGAAGGACTTTGATCTTGATCGGATTTTCAGGAAAGAGGGTGTGCAGATAGTTCATCTGTCAGGACTGATTGCAGCATTATCACCGGAGACCAGCACCTTCTGTCTTGAGCTTGCAAAGGAGGCGAAAAAACAGGGTACGCGCATTTCGTTTGACCTGAATTACCGGGCATCATTCTGGAAGGGGCGTGAAGAGGAGCTCAGCGGTGTTTTCAGGGAGATTGCTTCAGTTTCGGATATTCTTGTAGGCAACGAGGAGGATTTTCAGCTCTGCCTGGGCATCGAAGGCCCTGAGGCAGGAGGGAAGAATATCGGATCCAAGATTGAGAGTTTCAAGGTGATGATAGGCAGGGTTAAGAAGGATTACCCCGGCACATCGGTCTTTGCCACAACCCTGCGCCAGGTGGTGAATGCAAATACACACCTCTGGGGTGCTATCATGCTTGAGGGCGACAGCTGGCATGTGATCGAGCCCCGCGAGATTGGCGTGCTTGACCGCATAGGCGGTGGCGACGGCTTTGTGGGAGGATTGCTTTACGGAATTCTCAGGGGCTGGGAGCCGGCTAAATGGGTTCAGTTTGGATGGGCCAGCGGCGCACTGGCGACCACCTTCCTGACAGACTATGCCCAGCCGGCGGATGAGGAGCAGGTGTGGAGCGTCTGGGAGGGTAACGCCAGGGTCAAACGATAGAGATCGAGCTTTCAGGCGGGGGTGTTCGTCCCGGCA
>DCSU01000025.1:14852-15023 GCA_002325785.1 Bacteroidales bacterium UBA1458
CCGGGCCTCACTCACCCTTAGCTTTCGTCCTGCAAATAGAAAACAAGCACCATGCTCCGCATGGTCTTTTTGGTTTTTCAAATCCACTTCTGAAAGCAAGCTTTCATCATGGCTTTTCAAAAACAAAAACCCCCTTTCGGGGGTGCCTGTTTTCTGCTTGATCGTGGAGCT
>DCSU01000103.1 GCA_002325785.1 Bacteroidales bacterium UBA1458
TCGCCTCCCGGCTCAAGCCTTGTGCTAAAACGAGAAAAGAGTCTGTCAAGCTGCTCCGGCGTCATTCCTCTGCCGGTATCGCAGACAGAGACTTCGAATCTGCCTTCACCCTCTGCTCCGCTTATCTCTATTTTGCCACCTGCCGGAGTATGCTTTACAGAGTTATTTACAACGTTGTAGAACATTGAGAAAAGGAGAGAGCGGTTGGCATGACTGAGTGTATAGTTCCGATCACAGTTTATGATAATTTCCACACCGCTGTCATCGGCAACAGGGGAAATTTCGTCAGTGACTTCTTTTATAAGGGCTCTGATCTCTACAGTCTCCTCTTTGAGGTACTGCCTGCTTTCAATCCGTGCAATCATAAGCAGGGAGTTTACGAGTGTTTTCAGCCTGTGAAGTGTCCGGAGAGATTCCTCTATCCCTGTTTCAATGACAGGCTCGAGGTTCTCACTGAGCAGCAGGTTCTCAAGTTTACTGCGAAGCACGGAGACAGGCGTCATCAACTCATGAGAGATGTTAACAGTGATCTCTTTCTCTTTGCGGAAGAGGTCATCGATCTTTTTCATCATTTCCCTGAGGGTGCGGTCAAGCTGAATGAAGTCTTCTGTTGAGGTAATGACTGGTTCCGCTGAGATAGATGAAGGAGATATTGTATCTTTCAATCTGCCGGTTATAACTCTTAGCGGCCTTAGGATTCGTGAGGTATAGAATAGGTCAGACAGAAGGGTGACAGCTATAAAAATTGCCAGGAAAATCAGGATCACGTTCCTGATATTTCTTTCTGCATAGGTAATACTGGAGAGGCTTTGTCCGATCTCAAGCAGGTATGGTTGTCCGTCCACTTTAAATGAATAGTGGAGAACGCGGTACTCTATCGCTTCGTCTTCAATCAGCCTCTGCGTTACATCAATGAAGTTCCACTCCTGGGCAAGATCAACCCTTTCGAGGCTGATNNTCATGAAGGGTTCAATGCCCACTTCCGAGATGAGGTCAATTACTTCTTCTCTCTTGTCAATGAGTTCATTATCAGTCTGACGGGTATTGATGCGTTCAATGATAAGGGGAAGGAAGCCAATAAACAGAAATGAGAAGACCAGTTTTGAAAGCAGGTTGAAAAGGGCAAGTTTTGTCTGTAATTTCATCATGCTCCTGTGATCACATTACCTGTCTGTGCTTACACGGTAACCTACGCCTCTTACTGTCTCAAGCCATGGTGAAGGTGCGTGGGCATTAAGCTTCCTGCGTAAATTCTTTATATGAACGTCGATGAAATTGCTGTCATACTGGTCGTCAAGAGTGTTGCCCCATATATGCTCATAGAGTTGATGACGGGCAAGCACCTTGTCGTGGTTAATCACAAGATAGTGCAGCAGGTCGAATTCCTTCCGGGTTAACTCTACCTCTGTTACGTTGTGCTTCAGCTTCCTTGCCTGTGTCTCCATCACAAACTCGCCAAGTGGTATATCAGGCGATGTGATCTGGAATTTTCTTCTGGCCACGGCCATGATGCGCGAATGCAGTTCAACAAGAGCAAATGGTTTTGGCAGGTAGTCATCAGCACCGAGGTCGAGACCACGGACCCTGTCCTCAACGGCCCCGCGGGCGGTGATGATAATGAAAGAGACATCGGTGTTATTCTTTCTTGCCTCCCTGATCAGGTCAAGCCCGTCGTAATCAGGAAGACCAAGATCAAGCAGCACAAAATCATAGAGGTTTACGGCGATCTTTTCGGATGCATCTTTGCCGGTCAGCGATACATCGCAGAGGAACTTTTCCTTACTAAGGAAGGAAGCGATCTCGTTTGCGAGGCTCTTTTCGTCTTCAACTATCAGGACGTTCATTAGCCAAAGTTAAAAAATCCTGAAGAAGGCGCTGGCCGTAAACAGAAAACCTTTCATCCCTGTTGTACCCGTCTCCGAATAGAGTGGCAGTACATAACCGGGCTCTATCTCGAGGGAAAAGAAGTCATAGCTGAAGGAGATAGGCAGGCCGAAGTCGATCTCCATGGGGCCGAAGATTTCCGTATATATGGTTGATGATCCCTGTCCGCCGTTTTTCCATGGTCTGTATCCTGGCGACACTGTGGTAGTTGTTCCTCCGGAATTCTCCATGCTGACCATCTTGCCGAAGAGAATATTGATATAGGGGTCAAAGGCAAAGAAGGCCTTGTCTTTAGCGAATGACGGAGTCTCAAAATACCTCGAGTGTCTGGTCTGAAGATAGAGCTGGCTTCCGTCAGCGAAAAGGCCTCCGATTGATATTTTTGAATATAGTATTCTCCAGTCGAAGCCGAGGGTGGCGTCGGCATATGTGAAATTGCTGAATAGAGTGTCCTGCAGTGATTCCGCCACATTGTAACGCGAAAGGCTGGTGCTGATGTCAAACCATGAATTGAAGGTATGATTGAATGTTGCACCCAGGTTGTAATATGCAATGAAGGGGGAGAAGCCGGTGATGGTATAACCTGTGGCGGTAAGGTAAAGCTTGTCCATCAGGCCATATGAAGCCGAGGCGTAACCGAAGCCGTGATCCTGTGACATGGTTGTGCCGAGGTACATCATGTTGTTACCGTAACCTGCCCCGGCATATAATGAATGGACTGTACCTTTCCCGGCGGCTGACAATGTATCCGGGGATGAACCAGGGTCTGCCTGGCTCTGTGCCGGCAGATTGATCAGGGATGCCTGCAGCATCAGCCAGCAGGCAATCGCAACTGTTATGGAAAACCTTCCCTTCATGTTGTTTGTTAACAATGCCGTTACCTTTTGCCGGGCCCTTTGGCGCCGCCGGGTTTGCCGGCACCCTGGGGTATTCTTGATCCGGAAGGACGCTCAACTGATGAGGGACGGGCACCGCGTGCTTTGCTCCAGTCAGGTTTTGCGCTCTGCACTCTCTTTACTCCGGAGGCATTGTTACCCTGATTCTGAGCTTTGGCCTGGGTGTTTGTTCCGGCCTGGGCCTGGTTCTGAGTCCGGGTCTGCAGTTGAGCCTGAGATTCATTCTGTGTCTGTGTCTGAGTCTGAGTCTGATCCTGGTTCTGGTTCTGAGTCTGATCCTGACTCTGACCCTGCTGGTTCTGGCTCTGGGTCTGGTCCTGATTCTGACCCTGCTGTTTCTGTTCCTGCTTTTCCTTCTGCAGCAACCTGGCGGAAGCTGTGTCAGCCTTCACGGTCTGTGCGCTGATCATACC
>DCSU01000010.1 GCA_002325785.1 Bacteroidales bacterium UBA1458
TCTCATTCAATAATGAAGGTTTATGCCAGCTCAACTGACAGGCTGGGTTCACAACTGTTGTATGAGGCTGTCGTCTACCGCGCCAGGGAAGCAGGCATCTCGGGTGCAACCGTTTACAGGGGTGTCATGGGCTACGGGCTGAGCAGTCACATACACTCATCAAAATTCTGGGAGCTGACGGAAAAATTGCCCGTTGTCATAGAACTGATCGACCGGCAGGAGAAGATTGAGGCGTTCTACAACATGATATCGCCTGACCTCTCTGCCCTTCCCAAGGGATGCCTGGTCACAGTCAACCCTGTGGAGGTGAAGCTCCACAAGCACGGAGCAAAGCCGGGTAATCACTAAGCCGCCTCATTGTTTAAGTACTTTTTTCTTGCACTTGTCACGCAGAACTCATAAATTTATGGTGCATTTCCTCCTTTTATTGTGCAACATAACTTTTAAGTCATGCTGGTCAAGACCTTCAGCGCTGCCGTATTTGGCATTGAGGCAGTTCCCGTAACCATAGAGGTTGACGTCACCCGCGGGGTCCGTTATATGCTCGTCGGGCTGCCTGACGCTGCCGTCAAGGAGAGTCAGCAACGCATTGAGTCTGCCTTCCGTGCAGTGGGGCTGCATTGGCCCGGCAGGCAGGTGGTCATCAACATGGCTCCGGCTGACATCCGGAAAGAGGGTTCATCGTATGATTTGCCCCTTGCTGTTGGCATATTATGTGCTTCGGAGATGGTTCACGGGGGGAGGCTTGAAGGTATGGTCCTCACCGGTGAGCTGTCGCTCGACGGCGCAGTGAAGCCTGTCAGGGGCGTGCTGCCCATGGCACTGCAGGCGCGTGCCTCCGGCTTCCGCGTCATGATGGTGCCAGCAGAGAATGCTCCGGAGGCAGCCGTCGTCGACGGTATCGACGTCTATGGAGTCACCAGCCTTGGCGAAGTTCTCAGCTGGATCCGCGGAGAGATCAATCCCCCGCCGGTAAAGGTCGACATGAATTCCCTCTTCAACAGTGACGGCAACAGGTATGATGCTGACTTTGCCGATGTCAGGGGGCAGGAGAATGTCAAGCGGGCGCTGGAGGTGGCTGTCGCCGGCGCACATAATGCCTGCATGATCGGCCCCCCCGGCTCAGGCAAGACCATGCTGGCCCGCCGCCTGCCTTCGATACTTCCACCCCTGACGCTGGAGGAGGCTCTGGAGACCACCAAGATTCACTCGGTGGCAGGCAAGATTGACAACCATGTGTCGCTGATGACCCGCAGGCCCTTCCGCAGCCCTCACCATACAAGCTCAGACATCGCAATGGTCGGTGGCGGAACCGTGCCTCAACCTGGGGAAATAAGCCTGGCACACAACGGCGTGCTCTTCCTCGATGAACTGCCGGAGTTCAAAAGGAGTGTACTGGAGGTACTCCGCCAGCCTCTGGAAGACAGGGTAATTACCATCGCACGGGCCAGGATGAGCTGCGACTTCCCGGCCTCGTTCATGCTCATTGCATCAATGAACCCGTGTCCGTGCGGATTTCATAACCACCCTGAGAAAGAGTGCACCTGCGCCCCGGGCATGGTGCAGCGATACCTCAACCGCCTGTCAGGCCCGCTCCTTGACCGCATCGACATACACATAGAAGTGGTGCCCGTAAACTATGAGAAACTTGCCGCATCAACATCTGCAGAGCCCTCAGCCACAGTGCGTGAAAGGGTAGTGAAGGCACGGGAGATCCAGGCAAGGCGTTTCGCCGGCAACGAAGGCATATACTGCAACGCACAGATGACTTCCGCCATGATCCGCCGTCACTGCCACCTTGACGATATCGGGGGCAGGCTCCTCAGGGCTGCAATGGAGATGCGCGGACTATCAGCCAGAGCCTACGACAGGATACTGAAAGTGTCCAGGACAATAGCCGACCTCGACGGATCGGAAACCATCATGCCCGATCACCTCTCAGAGGCAATCAACTACCGTAATCTCGACAGGGAGGGCTGGGCAGGATAAAGTGCAGGATAAGGTGCGGGATAAAGTGTAGGATAAACGGCAGGATAAAGTGCCGGTCAGGGGCCGCGCAGGATAAAAATCAAATTAGTATTTTTTAACAGATTTCTTTTTGCTTAATTTGTGATCGCGGAATAGTATCACTTCATTTGGGTCGGCAAATTATGGAACTAATAAACAGATTAAGGAAAAAGCTGTCAGACGAACACTTGATGTTCGCTTATCGGGGCGAGGTGACGGGTGATAACTCGGCAGGGCTCCTGACACTGCTGGAGAGGGAGATGGAGTACTCTGATTTTAGTCTCCTGGGCCGCAAACGGCTCTTCATGTTCGTCCTTGAGAACCTGCAGAACATTACCAGGCACGGCGTCTCCAGGCGTGAGGAGATAACCTCCCTGGTCGTTTACAATAAAACTGCAGACGGCTACACTGTCAGTACCGGCAATGCCCTGAAGAAGAGCGAGGTGAAAGGCCTTAAGAACAACCTCGAGCAGATAAACAGCCTTGATCCGGACAAGATCAGGGAGGTTTACAGGACTATGCTTCAGGATTCCACCATCGGGCACAAGGGCGGGGCCGGGCTCGGACTCATGGAGATGGCCCGCAAGACGGGTAATAAGCTCGACTATGATTTTCTTCCCATAGATGACAAGTACTCCTATTTCATCCTGAGCAAGACCGTTGATGCAGGCGGACGGGGCCTTACCGAGCCCGGGGATATCCACGGTACCTTTGACACCAGGAAGGTAGCCCAGCTTGAACGTATGATGAAGGCGAACAGCATATTCTTCATCTGGGCCGGGCCGATGACACACGCCATCAGTAAGGAACTGCTCAACTTCAGTGAGACAACCATGCGTGAGGCGGAGCTTGAACAGAACCTGCATAAGCGCGTCTTCGCCACACTCATAGAGCTGCTCCAGAACGTGGCGCAGCACAGCCCCGGCCTGGAAGCCGAACAGAAGTACGGCATCCCCCTGGCAATGATCAGGCAGACACCAGCCTCATTTATCATAACCTCAGGAAACCTCATTAAAAGAGATGAAGCTGATCTTCTTGTACAGAAGCTTGATATGGTAAACAGGTATGATGAGGAGGGGTTGAAGAAGCTGCTGAAGGTTGCCCTCATGGGGCAGGACATGTCAGAGGTGTCAACCGGCTATATGGGTCTACTTGAGATGGCCCGCAGGTCGGGCGGCAGACTGACATACAAGTTTGACGAGGTGAACGCCGATTATTATTACTACACAATAACCGTCAGAGTAAGGGCTAAGGGTTTAAAGGCACACTGACAAGGGTAAGCTCCTTCCCGTCAAATACCGCATAACTTGTACGGCAGCTGAACCAGTCGCCCAGTATGATCATTCTCCTTCCATCCTCGTCAAATGTCAGTGGCAGATGCCTGTGGCCGTAGATATAATATCGGGCCTTGTATCCTCCGGCAGCAACCTCCCTGGTATGACGTATGAGGTCTTCCTTCTCCTCACCCAGGAATGGGAGGGAGACATGTTTGGCCAGCCGGCTGCTTTTCGACCATGAGTGACCGAAGGCCACACCCCACCTGGGGTGTATGGCTGAAAATATCGCCCGGACCGTCCTGTTGCGGAAGAGGGCAAACAGCAACCTGGCGCCTTTGTGCAGGCTGCCGAGGCCCTCGCCGTGAGCAAGATAAAAGAGCTCGCCGCCAATCACAGTCCTGAAAGGCTCATGATGAACCGTAACCCCGCACTCGACTGCAAGATAATCCTTCATCCACATGTCATGGTTGCCTGTGAAGATGTGTACCTCAATGCCTCTATCGGTGAGTGAAGAGAGGGTGCCGAGGAACCGTGTGAATCCCTTGGGGATCACCTCTTTATATTCCCACCAGAAATCGAACACATCACCCAGCAGATAAATGGACTGAGCATCCTGCGATGCATGTTCAAGCCATGAGATAACCCTCTGCTCGCGTTCACGGGGATCAGTGCCGGCGGCCAGACCCAGGTGAAAGTCGGAGGCGAAATATGTCTTCAGGCCTGCCAACACCCCGGTTATTTATTGAAGATCTGATCCATCCTTATTTGCAGGTTGCGGCCGAAAAGGTTGGAATTGACGACGTTGCCTTCAGGATCATACAGGAGGTTAGACGGTACGCTGGTAATATTCATCAGGCGGGCATATGCGGGATTTGCCGGATCCTGTTCCCTGACGCTGATCCAGGGCAGCTCCTCAAACTTCACAACATTCTTCCACCTTTCCACATCGGGGTCAAGACTAACCTGGTAAATCTCAAGTCCCTTGCCATGGTAAGCCGAATAGATTGCTTTCAGGGCCGGCAGCTCATTGATACACTCCTGTGAAGTCGTACTCCAGAACGAAACCAGCACATACTTTCCCTTGAGTGATGAGATGCTTACCATCCTGTCCTGTGTGTCGGGAAGGAGCGGCGTGGTGCTGGTTGCCGGCAGCTGCGCGGCCAGGCTGGCCATCCGGTCAATGTACATACGGTTCAGCTCTGAGGTGACGTTCTCCTTCAGGGCGCGGACATGCTTTGAGACAGGGTATTTGACCGACAGGGAGTCTGACACTATCTTGAGGTACTGCAGGTCACGGGGCTGGTAAAGTACATACGTATTTTCGTCGATCCTCTGGTAGAGGGCCTGAATTGATGCCATTGAACTGATATTTTCAATGATGAATTTAATGTTGAATTTGCGCTGGGCATCAACAATTTCGACGAAGGCCTTTTCCAGTTCAGTCCCTCGTAATGCCAGCTCCTCCGGTGTGATGGCCTCATAGACATTCCTCACAGAGTCAAGTCTGGTCCTGGTGGTGAACAGCTGCTGGTCGAGCATCCTGATCTCCTCAGAGCCGGGAGAGCCGGAGAGACTGTAGTTCATTGCCAGCGGCGATTTTCCGAATTCAATGCTGATATCTTCGCCCGGCATTGCAAGCAGTCCGATGAATTCCCCGTTTTCAAGCCGTACCTGGAAGAATTCGGGTCCGGTGATTTCGGCGGTGAACTTAAACCGTCCCCTGTTGATCTCAGCCGAATCAGTCACGGTGCTGCGGTCAACCTCTGACTGATCGAGATAGACGATACCTTCGCGTCCCTCACTGAAAACACCTTTAATAGTAACGTTGTTCTCGCCGGTGCAGCCTGCAATTATTGCAGCCGTTAAAAAGATCAAAGGATATCTCTTCATTCTGGATATGGATTTCTGGTACAAATAAAGCAAAAATAGGGATTGGCTACTGCGCGCCCAGCAGTTCGCCGAGTTTTTTACTGAGGTCAACTCCCCTGAGGTTGACTGCCACCACTCTTCCTTCACGGTCGATGAGGAAGCTTGCCGGTATCTGTGTCAGTCCGAATCGCTTCACCACCTCTGAGTCGCGGTACCTGAGGTCGCTGACATGGTTCCATCGGCCCAGCCTGTCTTTTCTTATCGCCTCTGTCCATTCTTCCTGCCTGAGGTCAAGAGATACCTGGAATATATCGAACCCTTTCCAGTGGTATATGTCGTACATTTTTACCAGGTTGGGGTTTTCCTCGCGGCATGGCGGGCACCATGAGGCCCAGAAGTCAACCAGCACCACCCGGCCGCGCAGTGAGGAGAGTCTGAGTGTGTCGCCGCCAGGGTCAGGGAGTGCTATCTCCGGCATCATAGTTCCTACAATGGGGATGGTGCCGGTGACGGTTCCGGTTCCTGCTGCAACCGACTTCCTCAGTCCTGCCACAAACGAGTGGAGATCGAGGACCAGGTCCGATCCGGGGTAGAGCGCATAGAGTGCAGAGTCAGCCCTGAAAAACAGTTCAGGATCCTTCGCAGGGTCAAAGAGCTGAAGTCCCGGCACCACCTGCTGGTTCAGCAGATATAGAGAGACCATTGATGAGCTGTTGCCAGCCAGTAGGGTCAGCGCCCTTTCGCGGAGCTCTTCAACGATGTCAGCGGCTCTGCTGTCAAGGCTGTCCATCAGGATCGGCAGACGCGGGCTCATGATGCTGTCATCATATACATTTGTAAGGTGTTGAAGCTCATCTATAACTTTCCGGTGTTCTTCGCTGAAACCGAGCATGACAGAGGTGCCTTCCGATCCCCGCAATGCCTCCGGCGATGCCAGTGATCCGCGTGCCGCCTTCACCTCAATCTTATCACCCTGAGAGACCAGCAGTGTAAGAAAATCATCACTGCCTGTACTAAGCATGTAAAAGGCAGGCCATTCCGTTGCAGACCTGAAGCTGAACTTTCCATCCTGACCAGGCATCACTGAATCAATCGGCTCAAGAAAGCCCGGCTTGACTTCACGCAACAGCAGATACTCGTCCTCTGCCGCCCCCGAAATGGTACCACTTATACGGAATTCGTCATTACTGCAGCCAGTTACGGCGAACAGTACCGCAACCAGCAGAAGGGTTGTTGTGCTCTTCTGAAACATAAATATTACATAAAGCAATCTTTCACTAATAAACGTTAATAAATCTTTCATATTGACCGAACTTTTTAAACGCGCACTGGTTCTGTAAAGGAACTGCAAAGATATCTATTTTTAAGAGCCTTCGGGATGGTTAAGCATTAAGGAGCCTGATAAAAAATCTGATTTTTTTGCTTACTTTTGTACTTTATTTTTTTGTTATTAACTTAATAGTGTTTATTTTCTGACTTTTTAGCAGTAGAACGGAACTCCTTGAACTATGGGATACATTAAGTTTGATAAGGCTCATGTGGTTAATCTTGAATATTCATTAAGCCGTGAGATTTTGCGTACCAACAGGGCGGGCAGTTATTCATCGACCACAATCGTCGGATGCAATACCCGCAAGTATCATGGATGGCTGGTTTGTCCGGTGGATGAGTTAGGAGGCGACAGGTATGTGCTTCTGTCGAGCCTCGACACCACTGTCGTCAGCAACGGCCAGAGTTTCAACACAGGAATACGGAAGTATCACGGCGACTATTACAGTCCGAAGGGTCACAAATACGTGGAGGACTTTGACGTTCAGGATATTCCGGGTATGACCTACAGGGTAGGCAATGTTTTTATGAAGCAGGAGCGTATCCTGGTCCATTATGAAGAGCAGCTTCTGATCAGGTTTACCATTCTCGATACAGACGAGCCGGTCAAGCTTCAGATGAGGCCTTTCCTGGCATTCAGGAACATTCACCAGCTGACGCATGCAAACATGTGGGCTAACACCCGCGTTGAACCGGTGTCCAACGGCATCCGCATCCGCATGTATGACGGTTTCCCGTGGCTGAACATGCAGGTCTCGTCCAAGTCTGAGTTCGTGCCTGTGCCTGACTGGTACCAGGGGGTTGAATACACTGAGGAGCAGAAGCGAGGGTATGATTATTCAGAGGATCTATTTGTTCCGGGTTTCTTCGAGGTCACGGCCGGCAAGGGTGATGTGATTGTCTTTTCGGCTTCGACAAAGGAGGAGAGGCCTGCAGGTTTCAAGACCAAGTTTACACGGACAGTATCATCAAAGATACCGCGCAGCGATTTCGGCAACAGTCTGCGTAATGCTGCACAGCAGTTCATTGAGAAGCGGGGCGGGGACACAAATATCATTGCCGGCTATCCATGGTTCGGTTCTTGGGGCCGTGACACATTCATCTCACTCCCCGGTCTCGCCCTGGCGCGCACCTCGGAGGATCTCTTTGCAGCGGTGCTTGATACGCAGGTACGCCGCATGAAGGGAGGCCTCTTCCCCAACATGGGAGACAATGACAACCCTGCCTTTAACAGCGTTGATGCGCCATTGTGGTTCTTCCACGCGGTCTGCAGTTACGCCCAGGAGCCCAAGGAGGCATGGAAGCGCTACGGTGCTGCCATGAAAGATGTGCTTAACGCCTATCGTAACGGGACTTCCTTCGGCATACACATGAGGGAGAACGGGCTTATCTATGCTGATGCGCCCGGAAAGGCTCTTACCTGGATGGATGCAGTAGTTAATGGCATACCGGTCACCCCCAGAAATGGCTATGCTGTTGAGATTAATGCCCTGTGGTACAATGCATTATGTTATTCTCTGGAGTGCGCTCGTGCAGCCCATGACAGGGCCTTTGTGAGAGATTGGGAGAAGCTGCCGCAACAGATCAGCATCTCGTTCATCGAGACCTTCTGGGATGAAGAGCTCGGTTTCCTTGCTGACTATGTTAATGATAATGAGAAGAGGAATATGCAGGTAAGGCCAAACATGGTCATAGCCGCCTCACTGCCCTACACCATGCTTTCCAAGGACCAGATGAAGAGCATCCTTGACATTGTGAACCGGATACTGGTCACCCCTCGAGGCCTCCGTACACTCTCGCCATCGGATGAGAGTTACAGTGGTATCTATAGCGGTGATCAGGAGAAGCGTGACAGGGCCTACCACCAGGGCACAGTGTGGCCGTGGCTTGTGGGTCCGTTCTGTGACGGCTGGCTGAGAGTCTATGGCGAAGGAGGGGTATCACGGGTAAGGAAACTGATTATGGGATTCGAGGAGACACTTACCGAAGCAGGTATTTCAACAATCTCCGAGATCTTTGACGGTGACCCCCCTCATACACCAAGGGGAGCTATATCCCAGGCATGGAGTGTGGGTGAGGTGCTCCGTATCTTCACGCGGCTTGAAAAGGAATTTAAAGAAAACAAATAGTAATATGCGTGTTCTGATGTTTGGATGGGAGTTCCCTCCTCATATAGCCGGGGGATTGGGTACTGCCAGTTTTGGTCTTACCCGCGGTCTTGCTGCTCAGAAGGATGTGGAGGTGATCTTCGTGGTTCCCAGAGCCTTTGGTGATGAAGACCAGAGCATTGTGCGACTCATAGGCGCCAATAACGTCCCGGTGGCCTTCAAAAAGGTAAAGTATAACTACTTCCTTAAACCCGTGGACAAGGTTGAAGTCTTCTCAAAGCTGGTTCCCTACACCGATCCGGAAGACTTCTGGAAGATGACCCGCGGAGAGATCGCCGAGACTGATTTGCTGGTGGAAACCAACCAGCAGGGTAAGGTCGACTTCACAGGCAGCTACGGAGCCACACTCATGGATGAGATATACAAATATTCCGTTGTGGCCCAGGTAATAGCATCAGAACAGGAGTTTGATGTTATACATGCCCATGACTGGCTCGCTTATCCTGCCGGTATTGCGGCAAAGGCCGTTTCGGGAAAACCGCTGGTGATACACGTACACGCCACAGATTTCGACCGCAGCGGCGGCAATGTCAACCCCTTGGTTTACAACATGGAAAAGGAGGGTATGGATGCCGCAGACAAGATCATTACAGTAAGTAATCTGACTCGTGAAATTGTAATAAGCAAATACAATATTGACCCCGATAAGGTTGAGACGGTATACAATGCCGTGGAACCGCCGCACTCTTCGGAGCTTGACATCCCGGAACGGGCATATGATGACAAGATCGTCACATTTCTCGGCCGCATAACCATGCAGAAGGGACCGGAATATTTCATTGAAGCAGCCAGGATGGTCCTGTCACGCATGCCCAACGTCAGGTTTGTAATGGCAGGCTCGGGAGACATGATGGAACGAATGATGCGCCATGCGGCGTACCTGAAGATCACCGACAGATTCCATTTTACCGGCTTCCTTCGTGGTAACGACGTCTTCACCATGCTGAGAATGAGTGACGTATACGTGATGCCGTCAGTGTCCGAGCCGTTCGGCATCTCGCCTCTCGAAGCAATGCAGTCTAACGTGCCGGTGATCATCAGCAAGCAGAGCGGCGTGGCTGAGTTGCTCACCCATGCTGTCAAGGTCGATTTCTGGGATATTGAAGCGATGGCAGATGCCATTTACGGTATACTGACCTATCCGGCGCTCTCAAGAATGTTTATTATGAATGGCAAGGAGGAGGTAGACAAACTTAAATGGGAGAAGGCCGCCAGCCACGTGAAAAGTATTTATACCAGGGTTTTGAAACAGACAAGTTAATTGATATGAGCACACCACAGAAAAAGGCCATCTGCCTTTATTTTCAGGTTCATCAGCCCTTCCGGCTCAGACGCTACCGCTTTTTTGAGATGGGCCATGAGCACTATTACTATGACGATTTCATGAATGAGTCGATTCTGCGTAAGATTGCCTCCAATTGTTACCTGCCTGCCAACAGGCTGCTTCTGGACCTTATACGCAAGCACAAGGGCAAGTTCAGGATCACCTTCTCTCTCTCGGGTATAGTTATCGATCAGTTCAGGCTGTATGCCCCGGAGGTGCTCGCATCGTTCAGGGAGCTTGCTGAAACCGGTTGTGTCGAGTTTCTTGCCGAGACCAATTCACACTCGCTTGCCTCACTCATGAGCAGGGAGGGGTATGAACGCCAGGTCAGAATCCATCGCGAAAAGATGAACGAATTTATCGGGTATGAACCCACCTCCATCAGGAACACCGAACTCATCTATTCCGATGAGATTGGCAGCTGGATGGCAGATATGGGCTACAAGGCCGTCGTTACCGAGGGCGCAAAACACATCCTCGGCTGGAAATCGCCTAACTACCTCTACTGCAACGCCATCAACCCAAGACTAAAGGTTCTCCTGCGCAACTATACCCTGAGTGATGACATTGCTTTCCGGTTCTCAAACAAAGGATGGGCTAGCTACCCGCTCACGGCAGAGAAGTACGCCTCGTGGGTGAAGGGACTGGCTTCAACATCGGAGATAGTGAACATATTCATGGATTACGAGACCTTCGGTGAACATCAGAAAAAGGAGACCGGTATCTTCGATTTCCTGAAGCATCTGCCCGATGCCATAATCAAAAAAACACCGTTTAGCTTCATGACGGTGACGGAAACAGCCGATTTTTATCAGCCGGTATCGGTGCTGCATGTTCCATCACCCATATCATGGGC
>DCSU01000045.1 GCA_002325785.1 Bacteroidales bacterium UBA1458
CAAATCGCAAATCGCAAATACTTCGGACCTTTATACTTTACAGACTTTCGACTTTATGGACTTTATGACTTTCGACTATTTAATATGACAAATAGCAGCATACACTTCCTTATAAATTTTTATCTTGGTGCCATAGATGAGGGCTCTAACTGAAAAATTTATGAAAAATACCCCCATAAATCATCAAACCGTAAGCAGGGCGATAACTTCGAGCGGTATCACCGATCTTGGTTATGCAAGCATCCGCGAGATAGTCAAGCTCGTAAATGTCCTGATTAAGGAGACTGGCGTCGAATTTATCAGGATGGAGATGGGTGTGCCCGGTCTCCCGTCAGCTGAGGTGGGTGTCAGGGCTGAGATCGAAGCTCTGAAAAAAGGCGTTGCCTCAATCTATCCTGACATCGAAGGATTGCCGGAGATGAAGGTTGAAGCAGCTCGTTTTGTTAAGAACTTCCTCAATGTGGAGGTGCAGCCCGATTGCTGCGTGCCTACCGGCGGAGCTATGATGGGAGGGATGGCCAGCTTCATGGTGGCTAACAGAAACGACAGAACCAAGGAGGGTACCCTATTCATTGACCCGGGATTCCCGGTACAGAAGACTCAGACAAGGATTCTCGGACAGGACTACAGATCATTCGACGTTTATAATTACCGCGGTGAGAAAATGGGACCCAAGCTTGAGTCGATACTTCAGTGCGGCAAGGTCTCAACTATCCTTTATTCCAACCCCAACAACCCCTCGTGGATTTGCCTCACGGAAGATGAGCTCCGGACAATCGGAACACTCGCAAGGAAATATGATGCCATCATCATTGAGGACCTGGCATATTTCGGGATGGATTTCCGGGAGAATTATTCGGTTCCGGGTGAGCCCCCCTTCCAGCCAACGGTTGCAAAATACTGCGATGACTATATTCTGCTTATCTCCAGTTCAAAGATTTTCAGTTATGCCGGGCAAAGGATAGGACTCCTCGTTATGTCAGACCACCTTTATAACCGCCGTTATCCCGATCTTCTCCGCTATTATTCCACCGATATATTCGGCAGGGCAATGATCTTTGGCGCCCTGTATGCTCTCTCTTCAGGGGTTGCCCACTCGGCACAGTACGGATTTACTGCAATTCTCAAGGCTGTGAACGATGGTTTGTATAATTTTGTTGACAATACAAGAGTCTACGGAGAGAAAGCGGCAAGGATGAAGGAGATGTTCCTCAGCAATGGCTTCAAAATAGTCTATGATATGGACATAGACAGGCCGGTAGCTGATGGTTTTTATTTTACAATATCATATCCGGGGATGAGCGGCGGAGAGCTCCTGCAGAAGCTGCTGGCTTACGGCATTGGTGCCATAACGCTCAATATAACGGGCAGTGAGAGACATGAAGGACTTAGAGCCTGTGTCTCACAGATCAGGAAAAAACAGCTTCCCCTGCTTGAGGAGAGACTGAAACTTTTCAGGGAAAACAATCCCGTAAAAGAGTAAATCATATATTTAATACGGAATTAATACAGAAGAGATGGCTAAGATAAAAGGTGCAGTGGTTATAGACAGGGAGAGGTGTAAAGGGTGCGAGGTGTGCGTGGTCACATGTCCAACTCAGACACTCGCTCTCGCGGTGGAAGTGAATGCCAAAGGGTATCACTACTCTTATGCTGCCAACCCTGACGCGTGCATTGGATGCGCAAACTGCGCGGTAGTTTGCCCAGACGGGGTAATTACCGTCTATAAGGTAAAGGTGGGATAACAAGAAATGGAAAAGAATAATTTAATGGAAAAGGAACTGAGACTGATGAAGGGCAACGAAGCTATCGCCGAAGCGGCGATACGCGCCGGTGCCGATGGTTATTTCGGGTATCCCATAACGCCGCAGAGCGAGATACTTGAATACCTTATGGAGGCCAATCCCCGGGAAACGACTGGGATGGTAGTGCTGCAGGCTGAGAGTGAAGTTGCCGCTATAAACATGGTTTACGGTGGTGCCGGCTGCGGCAAGAAGGTGATGACCTCATCATCGTCGCCCGGCATAAGCCTCAAGCAGGAGGGCATCACATATATAGCCGGCGCTGAACTGCCCTGCCTTATCGTTAACGTTGTACGCGGCGGCCCCGGCCTCGGTACCATTCAGCCGGCGCAGAGCGACTACTTCCAGGCGACCAAGGGTGGAGGGCACGGCGACTATCACCTGATAGTGCTTGCACCTGCATCAGTACAGGAGATGGCCGACTTCGTGGAGATGAGTTTTGACCTGGCATTCAAATACAGGAACCCTGTGATGATACTATCTGACGGGGCAATAGGACAGATGATGGAGAAAGTATATCTCAAACCGCAGAAAAAGCGGTCGGATGAGATACTGCCCTGGGCTACCACAGGCAAGCCTGCAACCAGGGAACGCAATATCATAACCTCCCTCGACCTTGACCCGGAACGCCAGGAGAAGTTTAACCATAAACTGATTGCCAAATACCGCGAGATAGAGGAGAAGGAGGTGCTCTTTGAGGAGTTCATGACTGACGATGCCGAGTACCTGTTTGTAGCCTACGGCACCAGTGCAAGAATCTGCCAGAAAGCACTGCAGATGGCAAGGCATGAGGGAATCAAAGCCGGACTGCTCAGACCGATCACTCTCTTCCCATACCCGAAGAAGAGACTGAATGAGCTGGCTGACAGGGTTAAAGGCATGCTTGCCGTTGAGATGAGCGCCGGACAGATGGTGGAAGATGTAATGCTCTCAGTGAACGGTAAGACCAGGGTATCCCACTATGGCAGAATGGGCGGCATGATACCAACACCCGAAGAGGTGCTGGAAAACCTCAAACTTTTTATTAAAGGACAAGAAAAATGGCAGAGATAAATACAAATGATATTGTAAGACCTGAAAACCTTACTTATGTAAAATCTAAGATCCTCACCGATAACGTTATGCATTACTGTCCGGGCTGCGGTCACTCAACAGCCCACCGCGTACTGGCAGAGGTGATCGAAGAGGAGGATCTGCAGAGCAGAACGGTGGGAATAACCCCTGTGGGCTGCTCAGTACTGATGTACAATTATATCGACGTCGACTTCCAGGAGGCGGCTCACGGAAGAGCTCCTGCCCTGGCAACGGCTGTCAAACGACTGATGCCCGAGAAGTTCGTCTTTACCTACCAGGGCGACGGTGACCTGGCTGCCATCGGTACGGCAGAAACCATCCATACATGCAACAGGGGAGAGAATATCCTCATATTGTTCATCAACAACGGGATCTATGGCATGACCGGCGGACAGATGGCCCCTACAACCCTTGAAGGTATGAAGTCGTCAACATCACCCTATGGCCGCGAAGTTGCCACTATGGGTTCTCCCATCAAGATGGCCGATATCGTGGCTTTGCTGCCCGGAACCTGCTACGTCACACGTCAAAGCGTCAACACCGCCGGAGGTGTCAGAAAACTGAAGCGGGCACTCAAAAAAGCCGTTCAGTACCAGAATGAGAAGAGGGGAACATGCTTTATTGAGGTGGTCTCCAACTGTCCCTCGGGATGGAAGATGACCCCGGTAGAATCAAACAAATGGATGGAGGAGAATATGTTCCCGTTCTATCCGCTCGGCGATATAAAGGTGCCGGCCGAGTAATTTTTACCAGCTTAGACGGAGCAGGGCGAATCAGTGCAGGTATGGTACAAATTCTTTTTAATTAACGGATCAGATCATGACAGAAGAAATAATTATAGCAGGTTTTGGCGGACAGGGTGTTCTCTCAATGGGAAAGATAATGGCCTACTCGGGCATGATGCAGGATATGGAGGTGAGCTGGATGCCTTCATACGGCCCCGAGATGAGAGGCGGTACCGCCAATGTTAACGTGATTCTCAGTGATGAGCGGATCAGCTCACCCATACTCAGGAGCTTTGACACGGCAATCATCCTAAACCAGCAGAGCATGGACAAGTTCGAACACAGCGTCAAACCCGGTGGCACCCTCATCTATGACGGCAATGGCATAACAAGGCATCCTGAGAGGAAGGATATAACCATTTACCGGATAGATGCGGCGGAAGAGGCTTCGAAATTGAAGATGCAGAAGGTGTTCAATATGTTTGTCATGGGTGGATTCATGAAGGTTAAACCCATCCTGAAAACGGAATACGTCATCAAAGGCCTGAAGAAATCACT
>DCSU01000053.1 GCA_002325785.1 Bacteroidales bacterium UBA1458
GAGAATGTCAATGTACTGCTCTTCAAGGTATTCATAAAAGAATGGACTTGGAACCTGTATTGTCAGAATGTTCTTTTCGAGCCTGAGAGGTACAATGGGCTCGAACCATGTTTTGAAACTGGCCGAAGGAATTATGTCACGAATTATTTCCAGACAGTTGTTCCAAACCTCATCGTGTGACTTGTTCATTCAGATTGAAATTATAAAAACCGTGTAATTTTTGCGGTGCTGAAACCCGGGACAATATTTGTAAAAAAAAAGGTAAAAAAAAAAATTTTTTTCGCTTGACTTTTTCATTTATTTTATACTGTTATGAACATCAGGTCCTTATCCCTGAAATTCTTCGTCAAAAAAAATAAAGTATTGATTATCAGTAATATAAGGCGAAGGTGATGTCTCCCAGCGGATTAAAATATAGAGGATAGTACTGTCTTTTTTTCTCAATCTACTTCCCCCTCTGAAAAGGGGTCTGCAACGCCATGATTCAATACTGTTTAGCACTATTAAGCCAATTCACTCAGCCTTTTTGCCAAAAAGGGAGAAGTGGACGTATTTTTTTGGATTATCCTTCATATCCTGCAGTAAAAGGTCAAGATTGAAGAGGGTATTGTTCAGGTTTGTATAAAGACTGTCGTTCTTCACAAGCTTTCCTGCCGACCCTTCACCGTTGCCTATTCCCCTGACAATTCCGTCAAGATTATCAAGTGATGACCGGAGCGAGGCCAATGAGGTGCCAAGATCAGCTGATGCCACCGCGCCCGAGATCTCCTCTATGTTCTTCAGGGTTGAATCAAGGGTGGAACTATTGGCGGAGAGCATTGCGGTGAAAACCTTAAGATCATTGATGGCGCCTGCAAGGTCATCCTTCCCGCTGTCTGATACCTCCTTGAGGCCGGCAGTAACGTCGTTCACATTCGACATAGCCGAACGGATATCTTCTGTCATCGCGGGAGTGAAGACATCATTGAGTGCAGAGATTACCGAGTCGAGCTTGACTATCATGTCGGTAATATTCCCTTCAATTGGCGACAGAGTCTGGCTGAGCCTGTCAATGATTGAGGTGGCCACATAGCCGTCCAGGGTGTCGTGATTATGTGACATGGTGCTACTCGTGCCCATGCGCAGAACTACCTTCATGCCTGCTATTAGTGTAGCCGTGGTAATCTCCGCCCTGGTGTCGAGGGGGACTTTAAATCCCCTGTCTACAGAGAGTGAGACCAGGATCAGTCCTGATCCGTCATTGATGAGTTTTATATCCTGCACCACACCGGCCTGGTAGCCGTTGATCTCCACCGGGCTCGACTCTGTCAGGCCTGCAATGTTATCGTAGACAATATGATAGGTGTCTGTGCTTGTGAACAGGGAAGTCCCTTTGAGAAAGTTGAACAGCAGGATGAAGGCGCCGATGGTTATAACCGCTACGGCTCCTACTTTGACCTCGTGAGATATCTTCATATAGTATTTATTTTTGTTTTTTTTCTTCGATAGCCTCCCTGAGAGGCATGATCTTTCCGTTCCTGACAGCAATCACAAAGGCATCCGGGAACCGTAATGTGAGAATGCGCCTGTATTTCAGAGCATCATCATAGACCGGGAATTTACCGGCAGCATACTTTGTACGTTCACCATCCTCTATCTTTGTTAAAGTCTCAAGGCCCTTCAGCTGGCTCTGCGTCATCTCCCTGTTCTTAGGCATAGCTGAGATCTGTACCATGAAAAGAATGTCTTCAGCCGCAGATGCAGGGGTGAGAGGTTTATTATTTACCGGCACGCTGACCTGCTCTCTGGCCGGGGTGGTGTCATTGCTTCTGACCACGGCAGCCGGTTTTGTTGCACTGTCATCAGCCTGCCTTGCATCACCTCCCGCCGCGGGTCTTAGCGTACTGTCATTTAAAGGTTTGCCGCCACCGCCCGCCGCGGTTTTGCCGGCAGTGTCACTGACCTGCCTTGCTTCACCGCCCGTAGCCGGCTTGCCTGCACTGCCGGGCACCGCTTCATTTGCCTCAGCCATCAGTACCATACTCCCGGTCTTTACGCCGGACCTGCTGTCAATAGTCTGCCTGTAATCCCTGAAGGCACGGTAAATGGCCGATGCAAGATAATCCTGCCCCTGTGCCGAATTTAGATATTTCTCCTCGTCAGGGTTGGAGATGAACCCCAGCTCAATAAGAACTGATGGCATGGTGGTTCTCCACAAGACTACGAATCCGGCCTGCCTCACGCCGCGGTCCTTTCTGCCTACACGGTCTCTGAACTGATTCTGGATCATGGTGGCAAATTCCGTGCTCTGTTTGAGATAGGTGTTCTGCAGAAGCGAGAAAATTATGAAAGACTCCACAGAGTTGGGGTCATAACCCTCGTATTTGGTCTGGTAATCCTGCTCAAATGTTATCACGGAGTTCTCCTTCATGGCAACCTGGAGGTTGGCATCATCCATGCTCTGCCCCAGGACATATGTCTCAGCGCCAGTGAAGCGCTTGTCGCTTATTGCGTTTGAATGAATCGAGATGAATATGTCGGCCTTGTGCCTGTTGGCAACCTCGGCACGCTCAGCCAGTCCTATAAAGGTATCGTCACTGCGGGTGTAGATGACCTTTACATCCCTTAGGTTATTGCTTATGTACTGCCCGGTTTTGAGTGCCACTGCCAGGTTTATGTTCTTCTCCCTTGAAATTGTTCCTACCGCTCCGGGGTCTTTGCCGCCGTGCCCGGCATCAATGACCACCACCCATTCATTTTCGTCGGGTACGGGTTGTGACCACAGGCTTGCTGGCATGGTAATTGATGCCAGTGCCAAGGCCACTATCAGAATATCTTTTAACCCTCTTATTTTGGTGCTATGCCGCATTACTGCCTTGAGAATTTTAATTAGTTTTGTCGCTTGCATGCCAGATATGCATTACAACTACGCAAAAATAGCATTTAACTTGCATTTTCACGCAGAAAGATTGATTGTGGCAATTTTCATGCCTCTTCTCTTCTCCGCGGCATTGCGTGCGCAGGAGCCGGCCAGAGCAGGTTCTCAGCCGGTTGTTGTGCCTGATACCATCCCTGCCGTTTCCCGGGCCACCATTACATCAGGCGTACCCGACACTCTCAGGGCTGCTACCCCCGGCATGATCACTTCAGAGTTGCCTGACACCTCCGGGGTCATTGAAGAGGGAATGGTTGCTGCGCCCTTTGTTCTGGCAACTGAAATGCTTGCTGATGAACTCGCATCTCATCAGGATACGGTAGGGGAGAAGCTGCCCCTGACCATCTCTTCTGAAGCCGTTGACGAACCAATTGTATACAATGCCGACGGCTATATGAAGACAAACCTACGCACCAAAAAGGTCAGCCTGGTGCAGAACGCAAAAGTAACATACGGCACCATAGTACTGACTGCCGACTCCATTGTCCTCGACCTGGAGACCGGGTCAGTATATGCCACGGGAAGGATAGATTCAACAGGCAAGATGATGGGTAAACCCATCTACAAGGACGGATCGGAGGAGTTCGAATCAAAGGAACTGACCTACAACTTCAAGTCGAAGAAGGGGGTGATAAACAATGTCACCACCGAGCAGGAGGGAGGGTTTCTTCAGAGTCTCACCACAAAGAGGCATGAGGACGGCACATTGCATGTCAACCGAAGCAAGTTCACCACCTGCGATGCAGAGGAGCCGCACTTCTATCTCGCCCTCCCCAGGGCCAAGGTCTATCCGGGGGAAAAGATTGTGTCAGGACCGGCCTACATGGTTGTGGCCGATATCCCTCTTCCGCTGATACTGCCTTTCGGCTTCTTCCCGGTACAGCAGAAGAGAGCATCAGGCATCATCATGCCGAAGTACGGGCAGGAGGCACGCAGGGGCTATAACCTCTCCAATGGAGGGTACTACTTCGCCCTGAACGACTATTTCGACCTAAAGCTTACGGGGTCAATCTATACCAACGGCACCTGGCTTGCCGAGGCTGGCACCTCCTACAGGGCCAGGTACCGCTTCTCGGGGTCATTCGGGTTCAGCTATGCCAACAATATCACCAGCTACAAAGGACTGCCTGATTACGGTAAATCTACGAACTACCGCATCAGCTGGTCTCATGCCCAGGATGCCAAGGCAAACCCCGGCTCACGTTTCTCGGCCAGCGTCAACATGAGCTCCAGCGGTTATGACAGGAACAACAGCTACGAGGTTGCCGACCATGTCACAACCACACGGCAGTCAAGCATAAGCTATTCCAGAAACTGGGCTGGAACACCATTCAGCTTCTCAACGAGCCTTAACCAGTCGCAGAATGTCCAGAACAAAACCATGATGCTCAACCTTCCCAAGGCAAGCCTCACCATATCACGCATCTACCCGCTGNNTCCAGTCGCAGAACGTACAGAACAAAACGATGATGCTGAACCTCCCCAAAGCCAACTTCACCGCAGCGCGAATATACCCGCTGAAGCCCAAAAAGCTGGTGGGCAAGTCCAGGTGGTATCACGATCTTACCACCCAGTATACGGCATCTGTTGACAATAAGATAGATACCTATGACAGCCTCTTCTTCACCAGCGCCATGTGGAAGAGCATGAAGAACGGCTTCAAGCATGAGATACCGCTGAGCCTACAGATAAGACCATTTAATAATTTTTCAATCTCACCATCACTTCGTTATACCGGGGTGCTCTACACCCAGCAGATAGAAAAGAGATGGGACCCCGATTATTATGATGAGTCAAGGGGAAAGATCATACCGTCGGTCATCAATGATACCATCAGGGGCCTGACCTACGGACAAGCCCTGGTGCCAACCGTCAGCGCCTCATTCAACCCACAGCTCTACGGGACCTTCCAGTTCACAAAGAAAGGCTCAAGGGTGGAATCGATCAGGCATGTGATGAAGCCTTCAATAGGATTCTCCTATTCACCCGAATCCGGAAGACTGTCGACCGACATGTATAAAACGGTACAGTATGATACTCTGGGCAACACGCGTGAGTATTCGATCTATGAGGGCAGCATCTACGGCACTCCCTCAAGCGGGATGAGGTCAGGATCAGTTTCATTCGGGCTATCCAATATTGTTGAGGCAAAGGTCTTCTCAAAAAGCGACACGACGGGCAAACCTAAAAAAATTAAACTTATTGAGAGCCTGTCACTGAATACATCCTACAATATTTTCTCTGACTCGCTGAACTGGTCTCCAATTGGCATGTCTTTCCGCACCACCCTCGCCGAGAACATCAACCTGCAGGCCAGCAGCACCTTCAATCTATACGCAATCAGTGATAAGGGAACAGCAATCTCAAGGGCTGCGGTCACCCAGGGCCAGGGGCTTGCCAGGATGACAAACCTGAATATGAGTCTAGACTTTGACCTGGGCCGGCTGCTGAGAGGAAAGGATAGTGACAGGCAGCAGCAGACAATGGGAGCGACAGGCAGGCAGGTTCCCGGTCAGGCTGCCGGAGAAGCCGGTACAGAGGGCACAGGCCCCGACAGTAACCTGCCGCTTGCAACCAATAACCTCGATGAGTTTGGATATGTTCAGTTTGAAGTGCCGTGGTCACTCCGGGTAGCCTATAACTTCAGCTACAGCAAGCCCGGCCTGAGAACGAACATAACCCAGACGATGACCCTCTCGGGAGATGTCAGACTGACACCAAAGACGGCAATAACATACAACACGGGCTACGACTTCAGACAGAATGAGATAACAATGACCAGGATTGGCATCTCGCGCGACCTTCACTGCTGGGAGATGAGCTTTTCATGGATCCCCGTGGGTTACCTGAAGAGCTGGAACTTCACCATCAGGGCCAAAGCCAGTATGCTACAGGATCTTAAATACGAAAGACGCAAGGATTACCATGAGAATTATTAACGAAATAAAATCATCAGGAATGAAAAGAATTATCAGCACCACCGGCGCACCGGGAGCCATCGGTCCCTACAGCCAGGCTGTGGAAGCCAACGGCACGCTTTATATCTCCGGCCAGGTACCGATCGATCCGGCCACCGGCAAGATCGTTGAGGGGGGTATAACTGAACAGACCACACAGTCGCTGAAAAATATCAGGGCTATACTTATGGCGGCCGGGTATACCATGAATGACGTGGTGAAATCTACCTGCCTTCTCTCTGACATGTCTGACTTCAAAGCCATGAATGAAGTCTATGCTCAGTTCTACACCTCTGACCAGCCGGCGAGGGCTGCATTTGCCGTCAAGGGTCTGCCGCTGGGGGCACTTATCGAGATTGAGACTGTAGCAGTTAAATAAAACAGTAAAGGCGGGTCACTGACCCGCCTTTACATCAATATCTTTACAGTTTCCTGTCAGGCTATTCTGCTACAACCTCGAAACTGATATCAACTTTGACTTCACGGTGCAGCTTGACAACTGCCTTGTAGCTGCCGATCTCCTTGATGGCATCCTCGCCAAGGATGATGTTCTTACGGTCAATCTCAAATCCTTTTTTCGATAATGCTTCAGCAATCTGAATGGTATTA
>DCSU01000083.1:0-132 GCA_002325785.1 Bacteroidales bacterium UBA1458
AACTTCACATAGGCATCCAGCATCTTCATCTCCCCCTCGTCGGAGAGGTCGATCTCGATCTTAAAAGACATGAAGTCGTTGATCTTACCGAGGACTCCGAACCTGGCATTCCTCACCTCAAAACGCATCAGT
>DCSU01000083.1:179-12452 GCA_002325785.1 Bacteroidales bacterium UBA1458
TCCTGAGCCATTACAGAGCCGCAGGCAATCGAAGTCATGAGGAACAGGAGCAGTATTTTTCTACTGAGTTCTGTTAATAGAAAACGATTTTTCACTATTAAGAAGTGATAGTGTTTAATTCTTATATTACTGACAGATAGAGATATAACTTTAATGGTATCAGATTATGAATATATACAATTTCTTTTATAAAGAAAGCTTCGAATTAATTATGATGAGACGATGTTGTCCATTCGCTCAGTACCTTGTTACGGAAATCAAATATCTCTTTCAACCTGCTGCGTATGAAAAGCAGGTTTGCAATACGGCCCAGGATGCCGAAAGGTGGGCTATAGGTCACTATGTCGGTCATTATGACACCATCGCCATCAGGTTCGATGAAGTGCTGATGATGCCAGAAGGCATAGGGTCCTGACCTTTGTTCGTCCACAAAATACCTGCCCTCTTCAATATGAGTTATCTCGGTGACCCAGGTCATTGGTATACCTGCAAAGGGGGTCACGGTGTAAGTAATGATCATGCCTTCATACATCTTCCCGGGTTCCTCCGGCGAGGTGATGTCAAATCCCATGTACGGAGGTGTGATCTTCTTAAGATTGGAGGGTGAGGATATAAAATCCCAGACTTTTTCCCGGGAAACAGGGATAGACTGTTGCCTGCGGAGTGTGTATACTTTTCCCATTTTACAGATTGATAAAGTTAATATAAAGAAAAAGGTACCCCGGTGTTGAGGTACCTTTTCCGGATTTATAATTTGACTTAAGATTATGGTAGAATAACCCTGTCAATTACATGTATCACACCGTTGGTTGCCTGTATGTTGAGCAGCGAGGGGATGAGTCCGGCTGCGCGTTTGTTGGCGTCAGTTATCGTAAGTCTGGAGGCATCAACACTGAAGCTTCCGCCATTTAAGGTTTTAACTGAAAGTGGTGATGCAGGAAGATCGCTTGAATAGATACGACCGTCAACCACATGATAAAGAAGTACTTTGGTGATGCCATCTTTGCCAAGGGCATTGAGAAGTGCATCAACACTACCAAGGCCAAGCTCACCAAGCAGTGCCGCGAAAGCATCATTTGTAGGGGCAAATACCGTGAATGGGCCACCGGTAGCGAGCACTCCGTCGAGTCCGGCGAATTTAACAGCAGCCACCAGGATGCTGAATGCAGGATTGCCGGCAGCTACCTCAACCAGGTTTTTGGTCGGAGGAAGCAGGACTTTGTCGATAACGTGAATTACGCCGTTGAGTGCTCTGATGTTTGCATAGACAACATTTGCATCATTGAACATTACACCGGTGCCAAGTTTGACTTCCACTGCAGCACCGTTAAGAGTGGGTACAAAACCGTTCTTGAGCTGGTTTGAAAATACCTTCCCTTGAATAACATGGTAAAGAAGAATGGGCTTCAGCGTCTCAGCCGGAATATCCCTGATACCTCTTACTCCAAGTTCCTTAAAGAGTTTCTGAAATGCCTCATCTGAGGGAGCCAGAACAGTGAGCTGATTTCTTGCCACTGTTGAAAGAAGATCAGTCTTGATAAGAGCTAATGTCAGGTTGAAGAAGGTGGGGGGCCTTTTGTAGGAATAAGATTTTCCACCACGCTTGAGCATGTCATCCTGTTCACTAAATAGTTCCGGATACTGTTCACTATTCTCAAGAATAGCAGCAATATCCATCAGGTCATCCTGCGGTTCTGCAGGATTAATGTCGTTCTCCTCTTTACTGCAGCTGGTTGCAACAAGAGATAATGCGAAGATAGATGCCAGAGCTATCTTTCCCTTTGCTGAAATGAAATCTGAGATTTTCATAGTGTTTAATTTTAAATTACTAAACATAAACAAAATCAGATTTCATTTTGTTCACGGAGTCGAGATAAAAATTTCCCGGAGTACCTAATTTATGACAGTAGCGACTCCGCATTCCGGATTACAGACTGCAGATTTTCAGATTTCGGTATTATTATTTATCACTGGAGGCAAACTGTTTGCCGTCCTCTCTGCAGATTTTCTTCATAAGTCGGCGGCCTGACATAATCGAGGTGGGGAGGCCGCCGCCGGGTTCGACCCACTGGCCGCACATATAGAAATTCTTCAGTCCGGGTACCGTCTGCGCCATCGGCCTGGTCATTGTGTAAGCATTTTCAGGGGTGATCAGCCATCCCTCGAAGGAGCCCTGCCAGTTGCCGGTATAGCGCTCGAAGGTCAGCGGGGTAGCCACGTCGGCAACCTCAACCTGGTCAGTGATGCCGGGAAAGCGCTGTTCGAGGAGCCTGATGATCAGAGAGGCGATTTCATCCTTCTTCTGCATGTAGAGGTTCCTGTCTTCCGCCAGCTTCTTCCAGTATTCGTAATCCGACTCGAGCATTATCGTGATAGCCGTTTTGCCTTCCGGGGCCATGGTGTGATCCTGATTATATATATGTACAGGCAGGCGGTCGCACATTTTATCAGCTATCATCACCGGCTCCACAAGAGGGTAGGTGATGCCTGAGACGGTGACAGGTATATCGTCGAACCTGCGGTTGACGCCCAGTGAGATAAAAAGGAGTGAAGGAAACAGGGGCCACTTTTCATACGGCTCACGGGTCTTCGTATCCAGAAATTTGCCGTCGAGCATGCCATAAAGAGTTGCATGGCCGTCTGCCGCGGAGATGATCCTGGCCGCGGCTATCTCGGTGCCGTCAACGAGCCGTATGCCCGCAGCCTTGCCGTCAGTGGTGATTATCCTTGCCACCTTCTTATTATAGTGAAGCACACCGCCAAGCTCCTGGTAACGTACTTCAAGTGCCAGCGACATTGGCATCGAGCCGCCGATGGGATATCCGGCGTTCCTCTGGTGAAGCCATGCAAAGGTGAATAACATGAATATCACAGAGAACTCCGGTATCCATATTTCCCTGAATGCTTCCCTCAGAAGCGGATCACTGAACCGGCTGGCAAATTCCTCACCAGTGATCTTTGTCCATTTCCGGAAAGAATTGGCGTACCTCATGAAGGTGAAGAAAGTGGCCACACTCTTTCTCAGGCGGACCGGCAGCGGTTCATTGTCAGAGGGGAAGTTAAATGCCGCACACATACGAATACCATTAATAAATTCTATGATAGTCTTCTCATCCTGCGGAGCCAGATCAAGCAGGTGTCTTTCCAGCCTGTTGATATTTGCATAGAAGACCACTGTTCGGCCGTCAGCTCCTTCGCACCTGCAATATTCGTCTGCATAAACGAACTCCCTTCCACCGGCAATGCCCGTTTCCTTCCAGATGTGATGGTGAGGGCTTTGGGGCGATGAACCAACCAGCCAGTGTATGCATGCGTCAAAGGTATAACCCTTCCTCTTCCACGAGGTACAAAGTCCGCCAGGCTGGTTGTGCATCTCGAAGATCTGCGTGTTGTAACCATTCATACGCCCGTAAATGCCGGCGGCAAGCCCTGAAAAACCGGCGCCGATAATAATAATTGATTTTTCATCTGATGCCATTGGTGCTGTTTTTTGTTGATAAGACCAAAGGTAACGAACATACGAACATCAGCGCCGGTAATTTCTGAAGTAAGAATGAGCAGTTTTTTATAAAAAAATGGAAATATCGCTTGCGATATAATATTTTAATATTACATTTGTATCGCGAAAGATATAATCACAAGCGATAAATAAATAATAAGATATGAAAACACAGTTTTATGATTTTAAGGCGAAGACCTTGCAGGGCAAGGAGATAGGGATGGACACCTACAAGGGGAAAACAGTTCTTGTCGTGAATACGGCCAGCAAATGCGGTCTCACACCACAGTATGAAGGGCTGGAGGCTCTTTACAGGAAACATAAGGACGACGGACTGGTGATACTGGGATTTCCTTCGAACCAGTTTGCAAACCAGGAGCCTGGCGACGAGAAGTCGATCGCCGAGGGGTGTTTGATCAACTACGGTGTAACCTTCCCGATGTTTTCCAAGATAGATGTAAACGGTCCGGACGCCCATCCTCTCTATAAGTTCCTGAGGAGTGAGCTGTCCGGTGTTTTCAGTGACAAGATCAAGTGGAATTTTACCAAGTTCCTCATCGATTCGGAAGGAAGGCCCGTAAAACGGTTCTCGCCAACAACCAAGCCCGGGAAGATAGAGGAATACCTTGAAAAGAAGATCCTTAAAAAATAAGACGATACTATGGCTCATGAACAACTGAAGCTTGAGAACCAGCTCTGTTTCCCTCTCTATGCCGCATCTCGGCTTATAACAAGGAGCTATCAGCCTTATCTTGATGAACTGGGGATCACGTACCCGCAGTATCTCGTGCTTCTTGTACTGTGGGAGAATGACGGATTAACTGTCAATGAGATATCAAGAAAACTGATTCTGAATACGAATACCACTACTCCTCTTCTGAAGCGTCTTGAGGTTCTAGGGATAGTTAAAAGGCAACGTTCGGGAGATGACGAGAGGAGAGTGGTTGTCACCCTTACTGCCAAAGGCCGTAAGATGGAGAAGGTGGCTGCCGTGATTCCTCAGAAGCTTAGTGCAGGAGTGGTTCCGGCCGGCATGAAAGAACAGGATCTTATTGATCTCAGGGAGAAGCTCCATGTAATTATAAACTATCTCTCTGAGGGTGAATGAGGTACTGGTTTACAGCCGGGAGGGTCACCTGAACTCCGGATTATGGGGTTGTTGTGGACAGTAAAGTTATCTATCTGCTCCTGAATCCGCCCTTTCCTGACCGCGGCCTTGAAGGCCGGTGATCGGGACTTGCCGGGTGACTCTCAGCGATGAAGTCGGGCAGTGGAGCCCTGAAAACCTGGTACCCGATAAGCTTCTCAATACGCTGTAATTTGAACATGTCCGCCTTACTCACCAGTGTTATGGCCACGCCGGTAGTCTCGGCACGGGCGGTGCGGCCAACCCGGTGCACATAGTCCTCGGCATCTGACGGGGCATCGAAATTCACTACCAGGTTAATATCCTTGATGTCTATGCCGCGACTGAGAACATCGGTGGCGACCAGCACCCTTGTACGGCGCGAGCGGAAGCGTATGAGCGTCTCCTCGCGCGCCTTCTGCTCGAGGTCTGATGAAATCCCTTCGACAGTGTACTCCCGAGACCGCAGTCCACGTACAATTTCATGAACTTTCTTCTTCGTTGAGCTGAAAATCAGTATGCTGTGGTACTCGGGCTTATCGGCAATGAGGCTGTTCAGCAACGGCAGTTTCTGGTTGTCCTCCAGGAGATAGACAGCCTGCAGTACGCCCTCTGCGGGTTTTGACATCTCCAGGGCGATCTCCACAGGGTTTTTCATTATATGTTTTGAGAGCGAACGGATCTTGGGGGGCATGGTGGCGCTGAACATGAGGGTCTGGCGCTGTTTTGGTACATGCGAGATGATTTTCATGATATCGTCGTGGAACCCGATATCAAGCATTCGGTCGGCCTCGTCAAGCACCAGCACCTCCACATCACTGAATTTAACGTAACCCAGGTTGAGGTGAGAGATCAGCCTGCCGGGTGTTGCGACAATGATGTCCGCGCCATGCGACAGGGCCTCCTTCTCCTGGTCCCAGGCACTTCCCTCACCGCCGCCATAGACGGCCAGGGAGGTTATGTTCAGTGTGTAGGCGAGTCCCTGTATCTGCTGGTCTATCTGCAGTGCGAGCTCGCGTGTGGGAACGAGAATAAGCGTGTGGGTGTGTGCAGGACGCTTGTAGATGATGTCATTCATTATTGGCAGCAGGTATGCGGCGGTTTTGCCGGTGCCTGTCTGTGCGCAGCCGATAAGGTCATCTCCCCTGAGGATGACCGGGATGGCTTTCTCCTGTATCGGGGTGGTCTCCCTGAAACCCATGTATTCAACCGCATCAAGAATGTCGGAGTCCAGGTCCAGATCTTCAAATATCATTTATGTTATTGTCTTTATGTTGTTTGCCGGAGGCGGTGCAAAAGTAGTAAAATAAAAGCAGGGAGCAATGGGAGCTAAATGGCAAGGACCGAACCGGTACGGTTCAGTCCTTGCTGTGTAAAACCAGGGTGATTATTGATAACTCTCAGAATGCATCACTGTGCCAGTAGTGTGGTATTCTGTCTCTTTACCTGCGCCTGGGAGCAGGTGTGGTGCCTGTTTCGGTGCTGCTCTTTTCAGGTGCACTGGTAGTAGTTCTTTCAGGTGCGCTGCTCGTGCTGCTGCTTCTTGCCGGTGCACTGTAGCTGCTTGTCTCCGATGATGAGCGGTTTGGGGCGGAGGAGCTGCTTCTTGCAGGTGCACTGTAGCTGCCGCTGCTTCTTGCCGGCGCAGACCTCTGCACTTCGGCATCCGGCGCGGTGCTGACCCTGGTTCTTTCACCGGTTGACCCGGTACTGACCCTGGTGTTTTCACCGGTAGCATCGGGACTGCGTCTGGCATCTTTGTTGGTTACCTGCGACTGCTCGCGGGTAACGCTCTCAGAACCGCGCCTGCTCTCATCCCAGGCGGCAACTGTGCCCCGTCCATTTCCTGAACGGTCATCCCTTCTCCTTGAATCACTTACCGACTCATAGAGAGCTTCACCGTCACGTCTTGTATCGGGCCTGGAGTAGGTCTCCTTATAATGTCCTTCGGTCTTCCTGCGCTCGACCTGGGTAGAGTGATAGCGTATGTTGCTGTAGTAGAAATCGGTGTAATGCCTGTGTACGGGGTGGTTCCAGTGGCGGTAGTAGTCATGGTAGTAAGGGTACCAGTTGTAGTGGTATCCGTAGTACTGGTGCCAGTACCATGGGCTCCAGGGATTCCAGTATGCAGGCCAGTAACCCCAGTACCATCCCGAATGCCATGCCACATAGTCGGGCATGAAGATCCAGTCGAAGATCGGCCATGAGAGATCATAGTAGTAGATGTTGTTTATCACGGTTACATTATCACCGTAGTAGAGATCATCACTGTAACCGGGATTCGGGGTCTCCGATTTAGGTTCGATGATGTAGTTCTTCCCGTAGAGGGCTTCATCACCAATGAGCTGAATCCTTAACTGACCCTTGCGCAGGCGTTCCACTATGAAGACGCCTACATCCTGGTATTCATCCTTGCCAAGCACTGCCCTGAGCACTATGGTGTGAATCTTTCCGTCAATAAAGTCGGTGACAGTAATGTAATCGACGTAGTTGTCGCCGTTGAGGTCAAGGTTATTGATCCTCGAATCTTTTGCATTGAGCTTATTCTCGAACTCCTCAAGCGTCTTCGATTCCTGGAACAGGTCCATCACTGCATAGAGGTTCAGGTTGTCGCCCGGGAGACCCAGGTACTCCTCAGGCAGGTCCTGTCCGCGTACTACCGTACCGACTGTTGCCAGGACTGCGAGGATCGTTGTGATAATTAAGGTTTTCATCTCTTTATTTTTTGTGAAGATCAGCTCTTCACCGACAGTAACGCAAAGGGTGTGCCAAACTGCCTCAAACCCTCATAAAATGCTAATGTGGGCATTCTCTATGTATGTTGTATGACATGTTATGCAAATGAAGCCTGATGCGGTCTTATTTATTGATTCGCGCCCTATTTTTTTGTAGCTTGCGTTGGATTAAATGACGAGAGATGAGAGCCAGAATATTGATTTTAATTATAGTTGCCCTTGTTGCGGTAACCCAGGCCGAAGGACAGAAGAAGTTAAAGCCGATAACGGTCACCGGCACGGTGACAGACACTACCCTCTTACCTGTGGTAGGGGCTCTGATAGTTGTTGACGGGCAGGAAACCGGAGTGATCACGGGTAAGCAGGGCACTTTCAAGGTAAAAATCAGGCCTGATGCAGCTACAGTAGGGGCTTATACCGTAAACCTCGGTTCTGCAATGACAATGTACGATGGTCAGGTTGCTATCACGCTTGTGCTTGACGGCACGGAGGCGTTAAAGAATTTCAGGCCGGAGGCCGGGGAAGGGGAGATGAATATGCAGGTAGGATACGGGACGGTGAAGAGGAAGAATCTCACCACCAATGTAGGTTATATCGACGGCCAGGATGATGCCAATTCATCCTATACAAATATCTATGATATGATACAGGGTAAGGTTCCAGGAGTACAGGTATCAGGGAACAAGATCACCATCAGAGGAATTAATTCAATCAACTCAGGCACCGATCCCCTGTTTGTCGTTGACGGCATTGTGGTCAGCGCAATCGATAACATCAACCCCCGTCAGGTCAAATCAATTACCGTCCTCAAGGGATCCGATGCTACCATCTATGGAACGAGGGGCGCCAACGGTGTAATCATGATCACGATGATGGGATCAGAAAGGTAACCGCACATACATCCAGAGGAGCGGAGTGACGAAGCCCCACTCCGTTGCGGGGACGCCAGTCTCAGTATTATTTAATGCTTGTGCGCAGCAGTTTCAGGTTTGTTTCCAGGCCGTCAAGGTAGATGAGAGACCATACAATCGGAGTAAATACAAACTTCTCCTTAGTCCATCCGAGGGGATCATCAGGTGTCTCCTTATAGTCAAAGATTGCCGGGGAAGCTTCCGCCAGCCTGTTGTACTCATCACTTTTTTCAAGTTGATTGATAAGATTGGCCAGTGAGGACTGCAGCCTGGTATCCAGTGTCGGATCCTTTCCTTTAATAATAAATGCCCGGGCAGCAATATCATGTGCTTCAGGGATCCGCAAGGTCCACGGATCATTGTTCCACTTTACCTCAGTCGTCCCCTCGGTAGCCAAGATCAGCGACTGGTAATCGTCAACGATCTTAAGCACCTCATCTATGTTCCGGGCCACAGGCGTCTGAATGGCAGGGTAAGGGATCTCGTCAAGAACCTTCTCCAGCCTGTTGTAGCCGCGCGACAATCCCATGCTGTCGTCTATCCTCTCCTTCGAGACATTCAGAGCCAGCAGGGCTGAGAAGACTGAGATACCGGCCAGCAGGAAGAGTACATAAATAGTATTATATATACTGAAACTTTTATCCTTCGCAGTAATGGCAAGAAAGACCGGGAGGAAAACAACATATGGGAACGGCAGTGCAATCATCAGAGCTTTGCCTGCTCCCACCCAGTGCATTACCTTGAAAAGCATCCCGCCGAAGACCACGAAGCAAGTCAGCCATGTAACAATGTAGAGAGCCTTATTCTGACGGTTGCCTTCCGTCAGGAAATGATTTCTGAGGGCAAGGGGAAGGAAAACAAGAACCAGCAATGCCACACCTAGAATTATCATCTGACCTCCACCCGGCCAGTGATTTATCTTGAAGAGAGCGCCACTGACAATTACTGCAGCGATTATCAGGCCAAGGATATATATCTTCTGTTTCATGGTCTTTTAGTTTTGTGGTTGAACATGTCCTGTAATTTCTGAAAGAGCATACGATTCAACAGTAAGAACACTGTTTTTTATGAGCCCGAGCATGTGAAGCCCGATCATCAGTGAGACCCTGTCAGTTTCAGGATTTATTTCAGGGAAATAGACGGAGGGATCAAGGAGTTCTTTGTACTGGCTGAACCCTCTTCCAGGGATCAGTCCGGACAGGTAACCAGAGTAGTCTTTCATGGCAGCCTCAAGCCCTGTTCGCATTTCCGATCCTTCATTAAGCAGATATTCTCTGGCTGGTACGGAGTTAAACGGATTGATCAGCGTATTGAACTGGATAACAGGCCCAATGTCAGTCTCCGTGATCTGCCTGGTAATTACAGCAGGTGTACCCGGTTTTCCTTCGGCTATGGCTATCAATTCCGTTTCCGCATCATTGATAACCTTAAGCAGCATGTTAGTCCTGGTATTTATGTCAGCAAGGACCGGCGAAACAACCGAGTCAGTACAATCATTGATCACAGACAGGTTCTCCCTGAACTTATACCCGAACATAGTCTGCTGCTCCTGCTGATGGATGTAATAGCCTGCTTCATAGTTTCTCTGGAGGCTGAGATTGAGGAGCAGACCCGGGATCACCAGGGCCAGGGAACCCGTTACCGCGAAGATAAATGCGGCGCTGACATTTTTATCATCTTTCCAGGTGATTATTGTGTACCATGGAAAGACCACAATGAACATGATGATTGTCCCGAGGGCAAGGAGTAGTGACGCCAGAGGCCAGTGCTGTATCTTAAACAGCATTGCCAGGATATAACAGGCGAGACCCGCCGCACCAAGAAGGTAAACAGGCAACTTCCGTTTGTCAATCGGTCCAGCCAGTTTTGTGATGAGAGCCGAGGGTATCAACAAAACGATCCCGCTCAGCGCCGCAAAGGAAAGGATCAGTCCTGACAGCGGCCAGTGCTGGACCTTTGAAACAACTCCGATAATGAACAGCATGCCTGAAATGAAGGCTGAGATGTAAAGGAACAGCCACCTTCTGTTATGTGTCTCTTTCCAGAGGACTGTCAGCGCCGAAGGCATAAACACGAATGCCAGGGTGAAGCCACCGAGGACAAGAAGAATGCCTGCCCCGGACCAGTGCATGATCTTGAAGAGCGCCGCGAAGCCAAGCATGACCGTGCCGGATATGGCTGAAATTTTCATTGTTTTTTTCATATTTCTGTATTTGGTGTCAACTGCATAAAGTGTCTCTTCCTGTATCTCACGAAGCCTGCGCGATCCCAGCTTCCTTCTTACCACCGTGTATGCCTCGGCGAAACTCAGGCCTTTCTGCATCTCGTATTCAACGTCACAGCATATGTGATCAGTAAGCTCATCACGGAGATTGGCGAAGGTGATCTCCTGCCGGCCTACATCGCGACTGATCTCCTCAATATTATGCAGGGTTAGTTCAGGCATGGTTAAGGCCTGGTTGAGGATTAACAATGTTCTGGAGTGAATCGATGAACTCCTTCATCTCCCTGATCTTTTCCGTAACTACGGACTCTCCCTTTTCAGTGAGACTGTAATAAATACGGAGGCGGTTATTGTAGTTCTCAGATTCGGTGACCAGTACACCTTCGTGCTCCAGCTTGTGGAGGACAGGGTAGAGGGCGCCGTAAGTAAGCTTTATCTGCCCGGCAGTAAGTTCTTCAACCTTACGGGTAATTTCATACCCGTACATGCGGCCGTTTTCCTTCAGCACCTTCAGCACTATTGTCTTCAGTGAGCCCTTGATAAGATCTGTGGATATCATTTTCATATATGTAAGTAACTTATATATTGCAAATATATTATATTAATATTGAAAAATATAAAAAAATGCATTTTTTCGGGTTTCTGCATTTATGACTGATGAAAAGAGGTGGGTCAACGGATGAATTTACGATATCTCTCCTCTGAAGTGTGCCGCTTTTTAGCTAATTTTAAGTCAGATCTTTTTATTGAATTAGAAACTGAACAGTTCAGCTTATGGCCTTCAGGAAGATCATTGACTCGGTCCCTATCTTTTATGAACCTTTCCTGCCTGATGTATTTCAGACTGAAGTCCCACCGGAGCCTTTTTCCGACTGTCTTAACTGTCCGATGGTCGCACCGAGCCGTGATGAGATGGCCGACAACCTGTCAAAACCGTTCGCCCCTGATACAAAATGCTGCACCTTTACTCCAAGGATCCCGAATTACATGGCGGGAGCAATTCTGTCCGACACCGATCCGTCAATGGAAGAGGGCAGGAGGAGGATCACCGCAAGGATAAAATCGGGTGAAGGAATTATTCCCAACGGTGTATACCCGACCCACCGCTACCATCAACTCTATCTTGAAAGGAGCAGGGAGGAGTTTGGCAGGAACAGGGAGCTGCTGTGCCCGTATTTTATTGAAGGCAGATACAACTGCACCGTATGGAAATTCAGGGAGGCAATCTGCGCTCTCTGGTTTTGCAAGCACCTGGCTGGAACCAGGGGAAGGGAGTTCTGGAATGCAGTGCTTGATTACATGAAGTTCATGCAGGAGTCGCTCATCAATGTAAGTGTATACATGTGCGGACTCCATCCGGTTGACCCGTACGGTGAGGGAGGCCGGCCGGATTATATTGTGCCGGCTGATGCACGTGGTGCAGAACAACAATACGCGGCGCTATGGGGCAAGTGGGCCGGACATGAGGCAGAATACTACATTAAATGTTATGAGATCATTGTTAACCTGGACCCTGACCATTTACTTAAGGTACAGGAGAAGGGGGCTGCTCTTGCGGAGAAAATAGCATGTATTGCATCTGACATAATCAAAGTGCCTGAATACCTTGTCCTGAACAAAGGCATGGCACATGAGTCCGGAGTCGGATATTATACGGTTGAGCTCAGGAATTACATTGAGATACTGCAGAAACAGATCATTTGGTCCTTCAGGTTACCAAAATTCATACTTGATCGTTTTGACGGCAAAACCTTCACCAATGAGGTTGTGCGCCAGAT
>DCSU01000083.1:12471-20427 GCA_002325785.1 Bacteroidales bacterium UBA1458
GGCATGGAGTCTTAACAGAAAAAAAACTTGACTTCCCGGAAGACATGGTGTAAATTTGATCAATAAATTATCAGGATATGAAGACAAGAATACTGTTTACATTTGGTCTGGCATCAGCCGTAATACTGTTTGGCAGTTTTATGGTCAGGGAAAAGGAGGAGACGCTGAATCCTTCTCCGGATTACTATCTTTTGCAGGGCGACAAGTCGTTCACGGTCTTTGTTTCAAACCTGCAGAAGATGGAAGCGCTGATTTTCGTTCCCAAAAGCAAGCTTTCGGAGGTAAAAGCATTAAATCTCGGCAATGTTCCGAAAACAAGGGCAGTTAACCTAAACAGGATGTTGGCAGGCTCTGCAGGTGATTATGTCCAGGTATATCCTTCGGACCGGGTTGCCGAGGCGGTATCTCTTGGCTTTGATAAGCTGGACATGGTTTGTTATGTGAAGCAGGAAAAGGCCACCGCCAAGTCAATGGATATGTTCAGTGTGAAACTTGAGCCTGGCAAGTTTTACCACAAAGTTGAGAGTATGTCAATTGAGGCCGTAAGAACTGAGGAGCTCCAGATCAAGTGGGAGGGAAGCAATGTGCCGCAGGCCTATGTACCTGTTGGTTTTATCGATATTCCCACGGCACGCTGATTTCCCGGAAGGGAATGAACCAGACTTTTAATAAGAAAGCGCAGGGAGTTTTTTCCCTGCGCTTTCGGATTTATAGTCTGTGCTCTTAGGCTGCCGCAGTACCGGTTATCCGGGACGGAGGCGTTCTGAGCTCCCTTCTGTTACCTGCGTGATGAGCGGCTGTTGCTGTCAGAGCTTTTTGAGCTGCTGCTCTTTGATGAAGTGCTGCTGCTCCTTGAGGGAGCGCTGCTGCTGCGGCCCTGGCTGCTGCTGCTTCTGGTCTGTGATCTGGCAGCAGGAGCTGATGATCTCTGAGAGACAGAAGGAGACGACTTCTGTGCGGTTGACTGCCTCGAGGGCTGTGACCTCTGGACAGTTGACTGCGATCTCTGTGCCGAAGACTGTGACGACTGCGTTCTCTGAGTAGTAGCTTGCCTTGAAGCGGCGGTAGAAGATGAACTCCTGGTTGATTCAGCCGGGGTACTCTTTACCGTTGCCGAGGTTGACCTGCGTGCTGCATCTCCGCTCTGCCCGGTGGCAGTTCTGGTTGTGCTGCGGTTTTCAGTCCCTGAGGGCCTGGCTTCACTTCTGCTATCTACATTTGTTGATGTCCTGCGTGTTGCGCTGGTCTGGCCTGAATTCTGGCTGCCTGCTGACTTGCTGCCGGTGGCTGCCGTACTCCTTCTGTCAGTGCTGCCGGATGCTGCCTGGCGGGCCGTGCTGCTGCCGGATGCTGCCGTACTCCTTCTGTCAGTGCCGCCGGATGCTGCCTGGCGGGCAGAGCTGCTGCGGGTACCCTGAGTGCTTGCATAGTAGGCTTCACCATCTCTCCTGGTCTCAGGACGCGAGTAGGTCTGCTTGTAATGTCCCTCGGTGATGCGGTGTGACACCCTGGGTGAGTAAGCCCTTACACTCGAATAGTAGAAGTCGTTGTAGCGATTGTACCTCGGGTGGTCCCAGTGGCGGTAGTGCGAGTAGTAGTGAGGGTACCAGTGTGAGTGATATCCGTAGTAGTAGTGCCAGTAGAAGGGCCTCCAGGGGTTCCAGTAGACCGGGTAGTAACCCCAGTACCATGATGAGCGCCAGCTGACATAGTAAGGATTGTACATAAACCTTATCACCGGCCAGGCAGCGACTTCATAATATGTGGTAGTTACCACGGTCACATTGTCTCTGGAGACTGTCCTGCCTTTATAGCCGGGATTAGGTGTCTCTGCGTATATAGGTTCAACTATATAATTTCTTCCGTACAGTGCTTCATCACCGATGAGCTGCATCTGCACCGATCCGTTGCCGAACTTCTCCACAGTGAAAACGGCCACATCCTGGTACTCGTTGCGGTCGAGAACCGAACGCAGCACTATGGTGTGCACATTTCCGTCGACAAAATCAGAAACGGTTATGTAATCAACCATGTTGTCACCGTTGAGATCAAGGTTGTTGATCCGCGAGTTCTCTGCGTTAAGGCTTGTCTCGAAGGCCTCAAGGGTCTCGGACTCCTGGAAAAGGTTCATAACTGCGTAAAGGTTCAGGTTGTCACCCGGGAGACCCAGGTACTCCTGAGGGTAGTCCTGAGCCCTGACTGTTGTCATTGAGGCTATCAGGATTGCCAGGATCGATGTGAATAAAAACTTTTTCATCTCTTTAAGTTTTAGAAGAACTGTCTCTTCGGAATAAAGAAATTCAAAAGTTGTGCCAAAGATTTTGTCAAATCGTTATATGATTGAAAATCAGGTAATAGGCAGTAGGCAGTAGGCAGTAGAGGAATTTTCGATTTCAGATTGTCGACTATGTCCGCCCACTGGCGGATTGTCGATTTAATTAAATTCGCAAATCGCAAATCGCAAATCGCAAATCATTCAGATTTTATAGACTTTACGGACTTTACAGACTTTCGACTTTACAGACTTTATGGACTTTCGACTTTCTAGAATATCTTGAAAATTGCCGAAAGCATGATTACAAATCCCTTTGGTGCCGGGTAGTCAGGATCGGAGTAGGTGGGGATAATATAGCTTAAGTCCGCCTCTACGGACATGAAATCAAGATTAAGAGCGACGGGCAGCCCTATTTCTATTTCCACCAGATCAAAAAGCTCAGTATAGACTGTGTTTGTTGTCGGAACCTCTGTGGTAGTTGTTGTAGTTGTAGTAGTTGTGGTCCCGGTCCCTGTCCCGGGGCCCTGACCTGACCCGGCTCCCGATCCCTGTCCATTTCCTGATCCCTGGGTTCCTGCCGGTGAAACAGGAGTGACGAGGGTTTGTGTGGTGGTGATGATCTCGCTCCCATTCCATATCTCAGCCATTGTCAGGTTCCCGAAAAGAAGATTTGCATAAGGGTAGAAGGATATATTCGCTTTGCCCTTGAAAAACGAGGGGGTTTCAAAATACCTCGAGTTTTTTACCTGCAGGTATGCAGGAGGATCTTTTACCAGGAATCCTCCATATGAGACCTCTGTATAAAGTATCTTCCAGTCGAGGCCAAGGGTCAGATCTGCATAGTTGAAGTTGCCGAAGAGGGTGTCAGTCAGGGAGGGTTTGACCATGTACCTGTAGAGACCTGCAGCAATATTGAGCCACTTTGTGAATTCGTGGTTATAGTATAACGAAATACTGCTGAAAGCCGTAGAGGAGGGTTCGAGTGCCGGCAGGTAGAAAGCTGATCCCGTAAGGCTCAACTCCCCGCCAAGGGTGTATGACAGGGCGCCATAGCTAAAAGGCATGTCCTTCGAAATAGTTGATCCGAGATATATCATATTGGTTCCGTAGCCTGCTCCCGTGTAGAGGGCATGACGGTCCGTATTCTGTGATGATGAGGTGCTGTCTGCCTGCGACAACATGTTCAGCGGCAGGATCAGCAGCATCAACCCCGATAATGTCAGGCGCATATCTTGTATCTCAGTAATCCGATGCAAATGTAAAAATGAAATATGAACGAATCATGAAGAAAAGTACAGAATCAATCCATACACAGGTTTTCCACTATACCTTTGCAAATAAATTAACCGGGATGAAAACGATAGCAATAATATCATCGAGTGTCAGGCGTGGCAGGAACAGCCACAGGGTGGCGCTTTATTTGCGTAACTACCTTATGGAGAATAATCTTGCCAGGGCTGAGATCATTGATCTTGATGAATATAATTTCCCGCTCTTTGATGAGCGGCTGCACCTTCAGAAAGATCCATTGCCCGGTGCCATATCATTTGCAGCAACTATTCGTGACGCCGACGGGGTAATAATTGTCACACCCGAGTACAACGGCGGCTATCCTGCCAGTCTGAAGAATGTTGTTGATCTGTTGTATGACGAGTGGCGCAGGAAACCTGTCGCCATCTCCACTGTCTCTGACGGTCCCTTTGGCGGNNGGGACTCAGGTAATCACGTCGATGCAGTTCTCTCTGTGGAAGATTGGTGCCTGGACCGTTCCGGCAATGTTCCCGGTACCAAAAGTAACCGATTCTTTTGATGAGACCGGGGTGCCTGCAGACAAGGCTGCAACGGATAAACGTGCTGCGAGGTTCATCAGCGAGCTGATGTGGTGTATTGATGCGAAGAGCCTCATGGCTCAACGCCCTCGCTCTTAGTCGTTCTTTTGCTCTGCCGGCTCCTCAACAGGTGGCTCGGTTGTAATGTTTCCGAACTTGTCGACGTAAGCGATCATGTTCTCGAGTCCGCCGCCCGCTGAGTTCTCTTTGCGGTACTGCTTTTTCTGCTCTTTCTCTTTTCTCTTCTTAAGACGCTTCTCGGTCTTCTGCTTCTTGATGTAACTGTTGTTCGGTCCTGCCATGTTCTTTCTGTATTAATTAACGAAAGTCAGCGCCTTGCCGCTGGCGCCTGCTCTGCCTGTACGGCCGATGCGGTGAATATAGCTCTCCATATCTTTCGGTGCCTGGAAGTTGATCACATGCGAGACATCGGCAATATCGAGTCCGCGTGCTGCCACGTCAGTTGCAACAAGCACCTTTATCTTACGGTTACGGAATGATTCCAGCGCCTTGATGCGATAGTTCTGCGACTTGTCGCCGTGGATTTCGTCCACAGTGATGCCTCCCTTGCGGAGGTCCCTGCAGATACGGCTGACACCCCGTTTGGTATCGGCAAAGACCAGAACCTTCTCGAATGACTGGTCCTTCACCATGTTAAGGAGGATGTCGATTTTCTTTTCGCCGTCCCTGACAGTAATGATGTCCTGTTCGATATTATCAGCAGCGATGTTTTCATTCCTCACCCTGACCTCAAACGGATCAGTCATGAGGTTACTTATCAGTTTCTTCTGGCTTTTGTCCTCCGTGGCCGAAAAGAGTATTGTCTGGCTGCGGTTGTACATGCTGTCCACAAGCCTCTGTATCTCTGCTGCGAAGCCCATGTCAAGAAGCCTGTCAAACTCATCGAGTACAAGTATGCTGTATTTGTTGAGGTTAAGAGCATTCTGACGCACCATATCGGCGATCCTTCCCGGAGTTCCGATGACTATCTGTCCTGGACGGCGCAGCTTGTCGATATCCATCCTGACGCTTGTGCCACCGATAAGGCATGTGCTGAAAAGTTTAAGTCCGAAGGCGATACTCCTGAACTCCTTGTCTATCTGCAGCGCCAGCTCGCGGGTCGGCGAAACCACAAGCACATTGCTCCTGGAATCTTTGCGAAGGAAATTGTGTATGAGCGGGATGAGGTAGGCACCTGTCTTGCCTGTGCCGGTCTGAGCCAGGCCCATCAGGTTGCGGCCGTTGAGGATTGCCTCTATGGTCCTGTCCTGTATCTCTGTGGGTTTCTCGTAACCCTTTTTCTGAAGATTGCGTATTATGGCATCATCAACGGGCAAATCCGCTATCAGCCTGTCGGGCACGTATGCCACCACAGCTGCATCGGACGCTCTCTTTATGAACTTGTCGGTATTTACCGCGCCGTTGTTGATCTTCTTCTTGTTGTTGTGTGTTCTTTTTATAGTGTCGTTATGACTCTGATTCTGGTTTTGTTTGCCCCTCCATCGGGGTTCTCTGTGATATCCCATTAAATATTTGAATTGGTTAATGCCGCTGAAAAATCATTGACCAATTATCTGTTCAAAATGGTAATGTTCTCCTGACGAAACGTTATTCAGCGTAAACTAGTGATTGTAGAAAGAACCCCTTTCAGTCTGATCTTAAAGGAGATATGCTGACTATACAGATCTAACTTATGCTTAAATCGGTGCAAAGGTACTCATAATTATCCGTACATGCAAATGACAGGGAGATCAGGATAATCTCCCTGTGCAGTCATTGTTTCCTAAAACAGGCTAAAAGATGTTTGTATAAAGCCAGGCTGTTATACCTTTTTCCATTTGATTGAGCAGCCGATTGCTTTGGTTCCTGCCGTGGCAACGTTTTCGCCCTTAAGCAGGCTGTTGAGTGCGTCCTCGGCATATTTTTTATCTGCTGCCGATGCATCATCAGCATTATTGTCAATGGCGCCGACATACTCCACAACCAGTTTCCCTATCTTCTTTGAGAGGATATAGACATGGGGCGTATTGGTTGCGCCGTACCTGCGTGCCACCTCCTGGGTTTCGTTAAACATGTATTCAAAACTGTAACCGATAACTTTTTTTTTATGACATTTGAGGAGCAAAACGTTGCATCAATGTGAATTTGCCGTCTTTAAACCGTAACCCAAAAACAGTTATTATGAAAAAATCAAAATTTGCTGTGACTTCAATCCTGTCACTGGTAACTCTTTTCTTTACTCTTTCCGCCGGAGCCCAGTCGCTCAACACAAAACAGCTGACTGCTGAACTGGACAAAATTCTGGCTGAACAGTTCAAACCGGATGAGACCGGCTGCGCCGCCCTTGTGGCAAAGAACGGACAGATAATTTATCGTAAAGCCTTCGGTATGGCCGACCTTGAACTGAACGTCCCCATGCAGCCTGAGATGGTCTTCAGGATAGGTTCCATCACCAAGCAGTTCACTGCCATCGCCATTCTCCAACTGATGGAGCAGGGGAAACTATCGCTTCAGGATCAGATAACAAAGTACATACCCGATTACCCCATGCACGGACACTCGATAACAATTGAGCACCTGCTGACACATACTTCAGGTATTAAGAGTTACACTAATGTGCCTGAATTCCAGAAGTTTATAAGAACTGACATGAAGCCTGAAGAGGTCATCGACCTGATAAAATCCAAGCCGATGGAGTTTGCCCCGGGAACCAGGTATAACTACAACAATTCCGGGTATTTCCTGCTTGGATACATTATTGAAAAGGTCAGCGGAAAAACCTACCAGGAATATCTGCAGGATAATTTCTTTACCCCTCTGGGCATGAATTCATCATGCTACGGAGACGACACAAAGATCATCAGACAACGCGCATCAGGATATCAGCCGGGCAAGGAGGGCACGGTCAATGCCGATTTTATGAGCATGTTGCTTCCATATGCTGCCGGCTCAATCATGTCGACTGTTGACGACCTTTACAAATGGAACCGGGCTGTCCATTCATACAAGCTGGTCAAAAAGGAGACGCTGGATATGGCTCATACTCCCTACAAGCTCACAGACGGCAAGAGTACGTCATACGGTTATGGCTGGTTTATGAGCAACCTGCAGGGCAGCCCCACAATTGAACACGGAGGAGGCATTAATGGCTATCTTACAAGTTCAGTCTATCTTCCTGATGAAGATGTATTTGTAGCCCTTTTCTCTAACAGCAACGGCAAGGCTCCTGAATTCAGTTCTTTGAAAATGGCTGCTATGGCAATAGGCAAACCTTTGAAAACAACAGAGATGAAACTTGACGAGGCTGCCCTGAAGGAGTACCAGGGGATCTATGCCAACGAAGAAGACCGGGATGCCACAATAGTACTTGACGAAGGCAAACTCACTGCAGCCAGAGCCGGGGGTACAAGAAGAATCATGATACCTGTTGAAAAGGATATGTTCATGATAGAAAACTCCTTCACCTCGGTTAATTTCAACAGGGATGGAGCGGGAAAGATAGTCGCTGCCACCTTTGACGACAGGGGCGACCTGACAGAATGGAAGAAGACCGAGAAGCCTCTCGAGGCAAAGAAGGTTGTAGAAGTAGATGAGACTGTGCTTGAAAAATATGTTGGTGAATATGAGATCCAGCCGGGCTTCATCATCGCCTTCACCCGTGAAGGTGCCAGGCTCTTCACGCAGGCTACGGGACAGCCAAAATTCGAAGTTTTTGCCGAGAGCGAAACGAAGTTCTTCCTGAAAGTGGTGGATGCACAGGTTGAGTTTATTGCCGATGAAGATGGTAAGGTTAACAAGATGATTCTCTACCAGGGAGGGCAGAAGATTGAGGGGAAGAGGATCAAATAAAAG
>DCSU01000083.1:20503-37590 GCA_002325785.1 Bacteroidales bacterium UBA1458
ATTGCCTGCTGAAGGCCGTCCAGGGTTAAAAAACCTTAATGCACCAACCGGAGCTGAGTCAGGGAGCAAAAAACCCATACCTTTAGCAAAACTTTTGCTTAACCCTATGAAGAAACTGACTCTAATCGTACTCCTGTTTGCCGCTGCCGGCCTTGCAGGAGAGCTCTGGTCATGCACCACATTCCTTATGTCAGGCAAGTATACTCCCGACGGAAAGCCGATACTCTACAAGCACCGCGACACCGGCACCCTCGATAATGCCCTCGTCTTCTTCACCGACGGCAAATACCAGTTTATAGGGATGGTCGACTCCAAAGAGTCATGGAAGCAGGAGGTATGGGGCGGATTCAACTCCGCCGGCTTCGCTATCATGAATTCGGCCGCGTATAACAACAACGGCGGCGACACCACCAAATTTGCCGACCAGGAGGGCGTGGTTATGCGACTGGCCCTGGCAAGCTGCGCCACACTCGCCGATTTCGAGAAGATGCTCGACAAAATGCCGAAGCCGCTGGGTGTGGATGCCAACTTCGGGGTCATCGATGCGCAGGGCGGTGCCGCTTATTATGAGACTGGCAACTTCACCTACAAAAAGATCGATGCCAATGACCTGGCTCTGGCACCCTACGGCCTGCTTATACGTACAAACCACTCATTCACCGGCACTGTAGATGAAGGAGGAGGATACATCAGGTTTGCAGCCGCAAGCGAGGCCCTTAATATGGCCCTGGCACAGAAGAAGCTTGATCCCCGGTACCTTATGAACATCATATCACGCAACCTGAAGCACTCTCTCACCGGTGTTAATCTGCGCGAGGATCTCCCTGCCAGTGCTGCCGGAACAACCTTCAGGAACTTCGAAGACTTCATCCCGCGCACCTCCTCGGCATCAGTGATTATGGTCGTCGGATCCGCAAAGGGCGAAGACCCTGATAATGCAATGATGTGGACCCTGACCGGCTTTCCCCTGACGGCGGTAGCGGTTCCCGTGTGGGTCAGCGCCGGCAGAGACCTGCCGCAGGTGGTAAGTATGAAGGAGAACATGCATGCTCCGCTATGCGATGCTGCGATGACGCTCAAGCATCAGCTCTTCCCCATCACCCGCGGTTCAGGAGGGAAATATATGAACGTGGCATTACTGCTCAACCGGGAGCAGACAGGCATAATGCAGAAGCTTGCCCCGGTGGAGGATGAGATATTCAGTAAGACCACTGAGATGATGACTTCCCTGACCGGCAACGCCAAAACCCGGAAGGAGAAGGTAATTGAGCACTATGCCTGGCTCGACAGTTATATCATTCAGAAATACAATGAGTTGTTCGGTATTGAGATAAATTGAAAGAGTTAATCGCCTTAATAAGCTTTCCTGAAATGAAAATTACACAACAACCTGCAATGAGAGGCGTCCTGCTTCTTGTTGTTGCCCTTTTGTCCGCTCCGGCACCGGCTCAGACAACAGAAAAGTACAGTGACCCGGCTACCGTGACTCNNGTACAGTGACCCGGCCACGGTTAACCTCAGGGTCGAACAGCTACGCCAGAGCTCCCCCGATGCAGTGAAGGTACATAAGATTGCCGTCACCCCCGGTGGCAAAGAGATGCTGATGATCGAGATCGGTAAAGCTGGCAGCGCAGTGCCGGCAGTGCTGGTCACCGCTAACATGACGGGCACCACCCCGCTGGCCACCGAGGCAGCACTGTCGCTGGCATCGCGCATAGCAGCGGATGCATCGCTGACGTCCACCCGGACGTGGTACATTGTACCGCTGGGTAATCCGGATGCCTATGCCAGGTATTTCACGAAGCCACTCTATACCGATCCGGGCAACGCCACATCTTTCAATGACGATGCCGATGACCAGACTGATGAGGATGGCTATAACGACCTCAACGGTGACGGGTTCATCACACAGATGAGAGTAAAAGCACCCGACGGCATCTGGGTACCCGTGGAAGGCGAACCGCGCCTGATGCGCAGGGCTGATGCAGCAAAGGGAGAAAAAGGCGTTTATAAGCTTTTCAGTGAAGGCATCGATGATGACGGCGACGGACAGTATAACGAGGATACCCCCGGCGGAACCAACGTCAATATCAACTTCCCGCACCTGTTCAAGAGCTTCGGTAAGCGCAGCGGACTCTATCCCGGTTCGGCACCCGAATCGGAAGCACTCCTTAAGTTTGCTTTCGCTCATCCCGAGATTGCCATGGTGATGTCATTCGGTTCAACCAACTTCCTCCTGGCACCACCACAGGGAGGCAGGAAAGGATCAGTGGATACTGATAATATAAGGATCCCGAGGGAAATAGGAACGGCTATGGGGTTTGATGTAACCCGAACCTACACCATGGCTGAGATCATGGAGATGGTCCAGCCTATGCTACCGCCGGGGATGACTGCTGATGAAAGCATGATAGCAAGTTTCCTGGGATTGGGAGCGGTTGTCAACCCACTGCCGGAAGACCTGGCATTCTATAATGAGATTTCAACAGACTTCAAGGAGTACCTTAAGAACAAGGGAGTGACGGAGGAACGGTTTGACCCGGCACAGCCTGAAGACGGATCGTTTGAGCTGTGGGCATACTATCACCTCGGCCTCCCGGTCTTCACCATGGATATCTGGGGTCTGCCCAAACCTAAAGAGGAGAAGAAGGAGGGTAGCGGCATTACAATTGAGGCTCTTGAGAAGATGTCCGCTGACGAGTTTCTTGCTCTGGAGGAGGAAAAGGTTGGGGCTTTTCTGAAAGAGAGAGGTGCCCCGGCACAATACAGCGCCACAATGGTCATAGGAATGATAAAGGGCGGACAGATGAAGCCGGCCCAGATGGCGGCCATGATGAAGCAGATGCCTCCACCAAAAAAGGATGAGAAGAAGGGCGATCCGAAGGAGACGGCAATCGTGGCCTTCTCAGACAAACAGATGGAGGGAAAGGGATTCGTACCCTGGACAGTATACAAACACCCTACACTCGGTGAAGTTGAGATAGGAGGGATAGTACCCTTTGCTGAGAACACGCCTCCCGTGACAATGATCGATTCGCTTCTCGACCTTAACCTGCCTTACCTGTTCGAACTGGTGAAAAGGCTGCCGAAACTTGCCATCAGCCAGGTAAAAGTGACTGAAAAGGGTGGCGGCGTATACCAGCTCGAGGCCTGGGTGACAAATGAAAGTTATCTCTCATTTCCAACTGCCATGGGCAAAAGGAATAAGGTGCCAGCACCGGCAATAATGACTCTCGAGAGCGAGGGCATCGAGATCCTCTCCGGTAAAAAGAGGACTCCCGTAAATGAGATGGGAGGAATGAAATCGGCCAGGTATATATGGCTCATCAGGACTCCCGCAAAGCGAACCATTAAAATTAAGCTTGAGTCAAAGCAGGCCGGGAACGATTCAGAACAGATAATTATCGGAGGTTAGCCATGAGAGGAAAAAGATTATTCATGACAGCGGCATTGACGGCACTGGCCATCATGCTCATACAGGCCCAGGAGGTAAAGGTACCACTGCGGTTCGATTTTTACTACAGCTACGAGAAGGTGGTGGAGGCGCTGAAGGCCCTTAACGCCGCATACCCTGAGCTCACAAAACTTGACCAGGTGGGGAAGAGCGAAGAGGGCAGGATCATCTGGGCCCTGACAATCAATAATCCGCAGACAGGCGAACCCTTCTCCAAGCCCGGAGTATATGTCGACGGGAATATTCATGGTAACGAGATACAGGCGGGCGAGGTCTGCCTCTACCTGGCCAACAGGCTGCTGACGAACTATGGCAAGCTGAAGGAGATAACCGATGTCGTTGACCGTAACGCTTATTATATCATCCCTGTGGTTAACGTAGACGGAAGGGCACATTTCTTCGCAGATGCGAACACACCCAGCACCAACCGCGGACTGAGGATTCCCTTCGATGATGATCGTGACGGCCTCCTCGACGAGGACGGTCCGGATGACATCGACGGTGACGGACACATAACAACAATGAGAATCAGGGACACCCTTGGCAAGCTCAGGACCGATCCTGCCGACAACCGCCTGATGATCGCCGTCAAGCCCGGAGAAAAGGGCGAATGGACCAGGCTGGGACAGGAAGGCATCGACAATGACGGCGACGGACTGGTCAATGAGGACAGCGAAGGATTTGTGGATGGAAACCGCAACTGGGGCTTTAACTGGCAGCCTCCATACGTCCAGAGGGGCGCGGGGAACTACCCGTTTGAAGGTACCGGCATAAAAGCTATTGCGGAATATATGCTGGCAAGGCCTAACATAATCATGGTGTTTGCTTTCCATAACAACGGGGGAATGTACCTCAGAGGCCCCTCATTCAAGGCTGCCGGAGAGCTTCCGCAGGGCGACATAACAGTCTATGACTTCCTCGGCAAGAATATCGAAAAAATCGTTCCGGGGTATGAATACCTGATCAGCTGGAAAGATCTCTATTCGACCTATGGCGATTTCACTGACTTTACCAATAACCTGGTAGGTTCATACTCCTTGGTGGGAGAACTCTTCCAGGTGGAGACGGAGACATATGACGGTACACCCATGAGGAAACAGGAGGAGAGATCAAGGTTTGCCGAAGCCTCCGACGCTGAGAGGCAGAGGCTGCTATTCAATGATAATGTTCTTCAGGGGGAGCTGTTTGTGAAGTGGAAGTCCTATAAGCACCCGCTCTACGGCGAGGTAGAGACCGGCGGCTGGACGAAGATGAGTTCGCGGCTGCCCCATCCCTTTATGCTGCAGGACCTGGTTCACCGCAATGCATCCGCGGTGATCTTTACGGCGCAGTACACTCCGAAGGTCCTGCTGGATGTTTTCGAGGTTAAAAAGATCGAAGGCGACCTGTGGAGTGTCAGGGTCAGGCTGGTGAACGAAGGGGCAATGCCATCGGTCACCCATGCTACCATGAAGAATAAGCTATATACACCTGATATACTGAGTGTTACTGGACGCGGTGTAAAAGTTGTCAGCGGCGGTGTACTGACCGACGCATGGATGGGTATGGTTGACTATAAGGAATATAAGCCAGAAGTACATCTCTGCCAGGTGCCCGGGTTCGGGAAGATTGAATACCAGTTCCTTGTCAGCGGCAAAGGCAGCATAGATATCAGATTCGAATCACGGAAAGCCGGAACGATCACTCAAACCGTTCCGCTTAAGGCAAAACCGTAGGAATTTGATGTAAGAGGTTTGAGCAGATTACTTTTTAGTGCCTCCGGGCCGGATTTTCTTTGTCTTTGCCTCAGGTTTCTTCTTTGCTTTCAGCTTAACCTTGGCTTCCGGCATTGACTTTACCTCCGGCGTTGGATTTGCCTCAGGCGTTGTTTCGGACTCCTGCCAGACCCTTTCCGTAACTAGCTCGGGCCACTGCAGGTCAAGATCCTTCAGTGCCTTGTGAACCACTGTGGCAACGGCATAGAGCTTCTGCCAGTTCTTGTCGGAAGGGACTACATGCCACGGCACATCATTGCATCGCGTGAGGAGCTGCTGATACACTTTCATATACTCCTCAAACTGCTCACGTGTGGCCCAGTCACCGTCCTTATGCTTCCAGTGCTTCTCCTTCAGCTCGATGCGCTCCAAAAGCCTCTCCTTCTGCACCTCCTTTGATACGTTGAGGAAGAACTTGAGCACCTTCGTGCCGTTATCTTCAAGCATCTTCTCGAAGGTATTAATTGTCTCATACCTCTTCTCAATGATTTCAGCGGGAATATATTTGCCAACAGTAGGCACGAGGATATCTTCATAATGTGACCTGATAAACACCTGCATCACCCCCTTCGCCGGGCATACATTGTGGACCCTCCAGAGAAAATCGTGAGCATATTCAAGTTCACTTGGTTTCTTGAAGCTGTGCACCTCAATCCCGATAGGGTTGCAGTATTTCATGAGTCCCTTCGTGATCCCGTCCTTGCCTGAAGCATCGGTACCCTGGAGCACAATGAGTATGCTGAATTTGCCCTGGGCGTACATCTTGTACTGAAGTTCACCAATCTCCTCCAGCATCTTCTCGGTTTTCCCCTTAATCTCCTTTTTGTCCCACTCCTTGTTGAATGTAGGGTAATCAGTTATTTTCATGATTTTCCGGTTTTTAGCACTATTGTAAAATTAAGAATTAAGAATTATGATATATGAATTGGGACGGATTTTGTGATCGGGTTTTTTAGAAATCCACGGATTTGGATATTAAACCAATGACAACATGCGTTATACATTCATATTAACCCCTATCAGAATGAAAAATAGTATAGTACTGACAGTAATCCTTGTTATGGTGCTGTCATCTCAGGTCAATTCGCAGCAGCTAAAGATTTCCGACGCTGTAAGATTTGACGGTGTGATTACCGTGCAGGATCTCAAGCCGGCTGAACAGTCGGTGCACCCTGCTGCCGCAAGAGCTATCGCCCGCGGCGAGAAGCCCGGCACGTTCAATAATGTGCAATACCGGTTTGCGGGCAACGTCAGGCCTCTCACTCCTTCCCAAAAGAACAGGGTGAAGCTGATGCAGGATGGCATCCTCGATATATCAGGAGGGTCTTTCAGGCCCAGTCCTGACTCAGTGTATGTTGATCCCTCCAGCGACCTGGTCATGCAGGCCGAAACGGTGGATGATAATCGCATGATAGCTCTAAGGCCTTCACTGTCAGCTGTCTTTGATGACATTGAGATCCCGGAGCAGGAGGTGCCGGTAACACTTGCAAACACTGTCTCACTGGCTGAGGGAATTGTGGAGAGCTCTATGCAGATGAATAACAAGTACGCTGTTAACCTGCAATTTGACAGCGTCACCTTTCTCCTTGACAAGGTCGACAATGACTCTCTGACGGTAACGCTTGTTGGGCAGATACTGCTTACCAACCCACGCGTTGAAGGCAAATATTCGAAGAACGGCGGCTACCGTCTCGTCTTCCTTGCATCGGAGCAGGTTGACATGAAGATATATACAACCATGAAGTTGAATGAGGAGGTGAAGACACCGATATGGGGTACGGAGATACAGATGTCAGACCTCGGCAAATGCGAGATTGGCTTGTTTATCCTCTGCAACATGGAGGGGAAGCTGACCCTTGCCGTTGAGATTCACCAGGGTATTGAGATGGCGATGGGAGCTAAGGGAGGCACCTTCTGGTATGTGCCTACCAGCATTCGTAATATCTCAACAATTGATGCCTGGTGCGATGTAGATTACAATGTTACTTCTCAGATGAAGGCCTTCGCCGGGTTTCAGTGCACTGCCAATCTTAAGGTCAAGGGCTACAATGCCCTCGATGTCTATGTGAACGGCGGAATGGAGGGAACGGTAAACACTGACGGAATGACCCTTGATGCTGACATAGGACTCAGGCTGAAGGCCGGAGGAAAGGTCGTATCAAAGAAATTTACTCTGGTAGATAGTTATTATTCCCTCTGGAAATACAAGAAGCCTGATTACCATGGATATGAGATGATCATTCACGAGGCCTGTGCCTGGGGCGATTATGTTGCAGGAGAGGTGGGCAGCCTCACTCCGTCAGGCACTGTTACGGGAGTAATGGATACCGTTCCTTACGTGGGGCCCCTGAAGGTTATTGTGAGCCGTATCGGCAGCAGTAACGTTGAATACAGTGCCACCACTGATGGCGAGGGTATTTTCATTGCCAGGGATGTTCCGCTGAAGAAGGGCGACAAGGTGATGATAAAGCTTCCCGGTGTGCCCAACCCAGGCACGGTAGTGGAGGCTACTTTGCCGTTCAGAGAGATAAAACTCTACTCCGCTGACTATTTTGCAGGCGTGGCTGAAGGTGTAGTTGCAGGCTCGAGAAGCAGGTGGGCCAGGCTTGCCGGCGCTACCACGGAAGCACCTTCAGGAGCGGCAGCAGCCATTGCTCAGAGCTCGCCGGCAGAGAGACTCAGGGGAGTCATCCCGCAGCAGGAGACTGTCAGGCGGATCGAGGAGTTCAGGAACAACCTCACCGTCTATCGCGGTCCGATAGAGTTCATCACTCAGTCAGCACCGAGGGCTGTTCTCACTGGTGCCGCCACGCCGGGAATCCGGACCCAGACCCCGTCGGGGTCGACGACAACCACAGGGGTACCTGCAGGAGCATCAACGAGGACAACCACTGCAGCAACCACGAGGGCAACCACTGCAGCAACCACCCGGACAACGTCAACGTCAAAGGCTGCGTCATCAGCAGTGGCAGAAAAGCCAAAAGCCAACAGGGGAACGGTCAGCTCGCCGCTGGGTAGCTTCAGCATCAGCGGCCTGTCATTTGAGCCCGGACAGAAGGTCAAGGCGCGGGTCATGGTTGAGGGATTTACCCTCGAATCAGACTGGGTGGAGACTGAGGGTCTGATGGTTTCAGCTATTGAGTATGAGGGGCTTAAATCTTCAGTAAGGCCTGGCAGTGAGAGTATCTCAGCGCAGAACAGCTTCGTGGTGGTGAGCTCCATACGAGGCGAGACAGCGCCGGTGGGCGAGGTGAAACTGGTTAAGGGAGCCGATGCTCCTCACGCCTCTCTGACAGGAGCTCAGCCGGTGCCGGAGTTCCCCGCAGCGAAGAAGGCAAAAGTATGGTTCAGCCAGAGCGTTCAGCTGGAACCACTGGCGGATCATCCTGGAGCAGCTATCGCATCAACAGGCCCATGGAGTGTAAGCTATGGCTACTCCTCTCCGGGTGATGCTATCATACCAGCGAAGAACCGCAAGCATCCCTTCGAGATGGTGACGTACGTATTTAAGAACAGGGACCTTGGTTACTCGAGCTTCATTGATGAGTGCGCATCCTGCACCTCACCGGTGAATGTGGTGGATAAGATTGAAAAGGTGACAAAACCCGGTATGCCGGGCAGGCTGGAAGGAGAGGCTATGCAGCCGAATATGACCATGCCGGCAAGACAGCCCCAGGTAACCCGGCCGACAATAATAAGGTAATTTCTCTTACTTGTCGAAGTAGACCTTGACCGATCCGGAGTTGAGGCGGGTTGAGAGCCATTTCTGAATCTGCTCCCGCTCCTTGTCGGCAAGGCTTCTTCCCTTGGTTGAGATGGTGACCAGGGTCAGAGTGTCGGGGGCAGCTTTCCCATGGATATATTTCAGGGTCTCGGAGTAAGATACCTCCGACACCTGGGGATAAAGGATGGCCAGCTCTTCAAGCAGCTCTCCTCCGCGTTCGGGCGTGGATTCAAAGCCCGAGAGCCTGGCGTTCCTCTCCCTGATGACCATGCTAAGGCGGTTGATTTCTGCCTTGAGAGTCTCAACTTCGCTGTTTCTGATGGTGATGTCAGAATAAGAGAATCCCTGCTGGATATCAATGATAACATCTTTAAGGTCGAAGTTCACTGCCCTTGCAGTAATTTCTTCCTTTTGTTCAGGGGAGAGTGATGTGCCTCCATAGACCAGCTTAATGGTCCGCCTGTTGGCGTCTATCTCTGTCTTCAGAAGATAATTGCCTTCCACTACGTTAATGTTGTCAACATACCTTGAAGCACGTTCCGTAAATTTTTCCTTCTGTNNCGTAAATTTTTCACCCTGTACCAGATTGTAGCCGAAATAGATGCTGGGGATCAGCACAAGGGCGAGAACAAATGAAATGATCTGATTGATCCTCTTCTTCTGGGAGTCAGCTATAGTGCCTCTTATCGGCAGTTTCAGTATCTGAGAAATCATAAGGGCAGAAAGCGCAATGAAGACTGTATTTATCGTAAAGAGATACAACGCGCCAAAGAAATAGGTAAACTGAGCGGTTGCCAGTCCGTATCCTGCAGTGCAGAGCGGGGGCATGAGGGCAGTTGCTATTGCAACTCCCGGGATGACATTACCTTTCTTTTTGCTGGTGATGGCCACCATTCCTGCCATGCCGCCGAAGAAAGCTATCAGCACATCATATATAGTAGGGCTGGTGCGCGCCAGCAGCTCGGAGTGTGCCGTTGAGATTGGACTGATGGCAAAATAAGCGGTGGAGGCTATCAGGCCCGCCAGTACTGCAAAGGAGAAGTTCTTTACCGCCTGCCTGAAGAGAGGCGAGTCATAGGTGGCAATACTGTAACCGATACCATTTATCGGCCCCATCAGCGGGGAGATGAGCATGGCCCCAATGATCACAGCAGTGGAGTTCATGTTCAGCCCTACCGAGGCGACGAGGATTGCAAAGACAAGTATCCACAGGTTCGTGCCCTTGAAGACGAGCTCCTTCTCTATTGTTTGGTGAATATTGTCGAAATTGTCAAGATCGGTCTCAAGTTTTATGAGCTCCAGTGTTCGGCGGAGTATTCGGTTGTGCTTCATAGAGATGAAGATTAGCAGAGGTAAAGATATGAAATTAGGCAATAGGCAATAGGCAGTAGGCAGTAGTGAAGTTCTCAGTCATCGTTTGACTGCCTGTTAGAGATTGCCATCCCGTCGCTTTTCGTGGTCGGGAACCGCGACTTTAGACTATTGGCTATTGCCTGCTGCCTGCTGCCTGACTGTTGCAAGCGTTATGCAAAAAATGTACATTTGCCTTGCACCAAAAGAACGTATGACATGATAAAGGTAAATGAGTATTTCGACGGAACGGTTAAATCACTGGCGCTTGAGAATGAGGACGGCCGGGTAACAGTGGGTGTTATGGCCGCCGGTGAATTTGAGTTTGGAACTTCAACAATCGAGTACATGACTGTGGTCTCCGGCTCCATGACAGTGCTTCTCCCCGGCGAGACAGCATGGAAGACCTTCAGGCCATATGAGACTTTCGTGGTGCAGGCCGGGCAGCGCTTTGGCGTGAAGACCGGCCAGCCCTCTGCCTACAGGTGCATTTATAAATGACAGGGAGAAGATCTATGGCTGGTCATAAGGGACAACCCTATTACGATATATTCCTCAGGTATGACATGTGGCTTGAGACGGTCCGGAAGGAGAGGATACTTGACGGTGAGGGCTTTGCCCTCCTGCTGGATATAGACCGTACCGGTTCGCTCACCGCTTCGGCACGTAACCTGGGGATGAGCTACCGCAAGGCATGGGGCCTGTTGCATGATGTGGAGCATCACCTCGGCTTCCTCCTGACGGAAAAGAGACGCGGAGGGGCTGCCGGCGGCCGTACACTGCTGTCAGGTGACGGACGACAGCTGGTTCGGGCTTACAACAGCCTCATCCATGAGACAGATATAGCCATGAAGAGCATCGCAAAGGTATTCTTCAACCGTGTCAACGAAATTAACGAAGGGAAATGAGAAGAATCCTTGTCCTCCTCTCTCTCTCCCTTCTTACACTTACGGGATGCGGCGATGGCGGTGGTAAGAACCTCATCATCTTTCATGCCGGCAGCCTCTCGGTGCCGGTGAGGAGGCTGGCAGAAGCCTTCGAGAAAGCCAATCCCGGTGTCACCCTGCTCACCGAGGCAGCTGGCAGTATTCACTCCGCCCGCAAGATCACGGAGCTTGGCAAACCCTGTGACATCTTGCTGTCAGCCGATCACTATGTTGTCAGCAGCATGCTTATTCCCCGATATGCCGCCTGGAATATACGCTTTGCCACCAACGAGATCGTGATTGCCTACAGGCCGGAGTCAAAATACTCATCGGTATTCCGCAGTGATAACTGGACTGACATACTCCTGAAGGATGATGTCATTATCGGCAGGGCTGACCCTGACGCTGATCCGTGCGGGTACCGGACCGTCTTCGCCGCCAGGCTGGCTGAGAACTGGTATGGCAGGCCCGGACTGGCAGACTCGCTCCTGGGCAAGGATAAGGATTACATCAGGCCCAAGGAGGTAGACCTGGTGGCCCTGTCTGAGACGGGTGTCATCGATTACATGTTCCAATACAGGTCCGTAGCCTTACAACACGGTTTACTCTACCTGGAACTGCCTGACGAGATCAACCTCTCATCACCAGGATTGACGGAGCATTATGCCGGAGTCAGTTACATGATCCCGGGTGAGGAGCCCGGACTGCGCACAGAGGTCAGAGGAGACTATATAAGTTACTCAGGTACCATCCTTAACGAGGCGCCGCAGAAAGAGCTGGCAATGAAGTTCTTTGCCTTTTTACTGAGTGAAGAGGGAAAACGGATCTTCAGGGAGTGCGGGCAGGAGCCCCTCATTCCGGCTGTGGCTGACGATACGGCTTTGGTACCCGTGCAGTTGAAGACTTATATAACTGCAGGAGCCGATTAATCACGCATGATGAAAGGTCATACGCTCTTCAACTGGGTTTTTACCTTTCTGGCAGCACTGGTGCTTCTCTTCATCATTGCGCCCCTGGCCGGCATGTTCCTCGACTCATCGTTTGGTGAGGTCAGGACTACCGCTGCTGATCCCGCTGTCAGGCGGAGCGTATGGTACACTCTCGCGATAGCCTTTTCCTCAACCCTCATTTTCGCCGTCGGAGCCGTGCCGCTGGCATGGATCATGGCCCGCAGAAGCTTCCCTTTCAAGAAGGTGGTGCAGGGTGTCATTGACCTCCCGGTGGTACTGCCGCATACGGCAGCAGGCATCGCGCTGCTCGGATTCATCTCGCGTGACGGTGCTCTCGGAGGTGCTGCACAGAAGGCCGGCATAATGCTCGTCAACAACGGCGCCGGCATAGCCCTGGCCATGGCCTTCGTCAGCCTCCCATTCCTTATCAACGCTGCCCGGGACGGTTTTGCAGCGGTACCTGAGCGTACGGAGAAGGCGGCCCTGACTCTCGGCGCCTCACAGACGCGTATCTTCTTCACGGTCTCCCTGCCCCAGGCATGGCGTTCCGTGGTCTCGGGATTTATCATGATGTTCGCCCGCGGCATGAGCGAGTTCGGGGCCGTGGTCATCATCGCCTATCACCCGATGATTGCGCCGGTACTGATCTATGACCGGTTCAACACCTACGGCATCAGTGCAGCGCGGCCGGCATCGATCATATTTATCCTCGTGGCGCTGGGTTTCTTTGTGCTGTTCAGGGTGCTGGCCACCGAACGACGCCCGATATTCTGGAGGGAGGACGATGCTGCGAACTGAGCGACTGAGCAAACGGATTGACGCTTTCTCACTGAAAGATATATCTCTGGAGGTGGCGCAGGGCGAATACTATGTCCTGCTCGGCCGTTCCGGTGCAGGTAAGACACAGCTGCTCGAACTCATCTGCGGACTCACCCCGCCTGATAGCGGAAGGATTTTCCTGGAAGGGGAGGAGATAACACGCAAAAGGGTGCAGGACAGAGGGATTGGCCTCGTATTCCAGGACCTGGCCCTCTTTCCTCATTATTCGGTGAAGGATAATATAATGTATCCTCTTAAGATAAAGAAGCTGAGCCTGACGGAGAGGGTTGACAGGGTGCAGCGAGCAGCTGCTGAGATGAACATCACCGACCTTCTCCTGCGCAATCCCAATACCCTCTCGGGAGGAGAGAAGCAGAGGGTGGCGCTGGCCCGGACACTGGTCACACAGCCCAAGATACTTCTCCTTGACGAACCGATGGCCTCCGTTGATGCCAGCCTGAAGGACGACATCAGGAGGATGCTCCGCCGACTTAACCGCAGCGGACAAACGATTATTCATGTCACGCACGACTTCGGTGAGGCGATCAGTCTCGCCAGCCGGGTGGGTGTCATGCATAACGGAAGAATAATACAGGAGGGGACGCCCCTGGAGGTGTTCAATCACCCTGTCAACAGGTTTGTTGCACGGTATGCCGGCATCAAGAACTTCTTCAGGGCCACCTTCATCAAATCATATAACAGCTGCTCGGGAATAACTGAGAAAAGGACAAAATTCAGGCTTCCCGGGGGGAGCTACCCATCTGCAGGCCTCCTGATAATCGGTAGCACAGAGGTGCTGCTCTCAAGGCAGGGAGCAGCCGGAGTACAGATCAATAACATCCACGGCATCATTGATGACGTGGTGCCTTCACCCACCGGGTTTGAGATCACTGTCAATGCCGGTGATTTCTTCTATGCTGATATCACTCACCGTGAGATGGAAGAGAACCGCTTCATCACGGGTGAGAAGGTCATTGTCTCATTCAGATCCGAGTCGCTGCGTGTGGTAGGGGAAGGGGATGAGAGAATATAATACTGAACAGTCATGATAACATTCGAAGAAGCTTTCAGAATCGTAACAGGAGCCGCATTCCACACAGGTAAGGAGGTGGTGAAGATAAATGATGCTGCCGGCAGGGCTCTGGCGGAGCCGGTGAGAAGCGACATGGACATGCCGCCATGGAACAAGAGCGCTGTTGACGGTTATGCATGCCGTCATGAGGACCTGTTTACAGGGCTGACGGTTCTGGAGACTGTGGCCGCCGGCGCTCTGCCTTCAATGACGGTGGTACCCGGCACCTGCTCCCGCATAATGACCGGCGCTGCCGTACCAACCGGGGCCGATTATGTTTTCATGCTTGAAGACGCTGAGGAGACGGGGGAGGGAAAGGTAAGGTTTACCGGCAGACCCGGTAATGACAATATTGCAAGGGCGGCAGAGGATTGTTATAGTGGCCAGACGGTACTGAAGGCCGGTCACTATATCAAACCCCAGGAGATAGCTGTCATGGCTGTCGTGGGCGCCATGGAGGTGACCGTCAGCTGCAGGCCGAAGGTGGGTGTCATCAGCACCGGCAATGAGCTCGTTGAGCCCGACCAAACTCCTGCCGGGGCGCAGATACGCAACAGCAACGCCTCCCAGCTGATGGCTCAGGTGGCCAGGGCCGGGGCCACTGGCAGATACTACGGCATAGCCCGTGATGAGGAGGCCTCCATTGAGGCACTGCTGCGCAAGGCAGTGGAGGAGAATGACGTGGTTCTCATATCCGGAGGGGTCTCCTTCGGCGACTATGACCTGGTGCCTAAGGTGATGCGTACGCTTGGTCTCACCATGCATTTTGACCAGGTGGCCATGCAGCCGGGCAAACCCCTCACCTTCTGCACTGGTGAGAAAACGGCGGTCTTCGGCCTGCCGGGTAACCCCGTCTCCACCTTCGTCCAGTTTGAGGTGATGGTGAGACCGTTCCTCGACAGGATGATGAGGGTGACGGCCGATGAACCGAAGATGATGATGCCGCTGGCAGCTGACTACTCGCGTCAAAGAGCTGAACGGATGGCATGGATACCATTCACGGTGACTCCGGCCGGAGAGGCACTGCCGGTAGAGTATCACGGATCAGCACATATAACGGCTCTTACGAGTGCATGGGGACTGATAACCATACCACGCGGACAGAGCTGGATACAGAAAGGAGAGATGGTGAGTGTTAGACAGATTTGAAAGAAATATTAACTACCTGAGGATATCAGTCACAGACCGGTGCAATCTTCGTTGCATCTACTGCATGCCGGAAGAGGGGGTCAGGCTTATCAGGCATGAGGATATCCTCACATACGATGAGATTACCGCCTTCACCCGCGTAGCGGCAGCAGCCGGCATAACCAAGGTCAGAATCACCGGCGGTGAGCCGCTGGTAAGAAAGGGTGTGACAGAGCTGGTCGGAATGATCGCCGCCATTGAGGGTATCACAGACCTCTCGATGAGCACTAATGCTATCCTGCTGGCTGACTATGCCCCGCTGCTGGCAGCTGCAGGACTTATGAGGGTCAATATCAGCCTTGATACCCTCGATCCTGACAAATTCAGACATATCACCAGGGGGGGCGACGTTACGGCTGTTTTTAAGGGTATTGAAGCAGCACAGAGGGCTGGCCTGAGACCGGTGAAGATAAACTGTGTTATCAAAAGCACGCCGGATGAGGCTGACGCGCGCGCTGTGGCAGACTTCTGCATGAGAGAGGGACTGGAGGTGCGTTTCATCAGGCAGATGGATCTTGCATCCGGGACATTCTCGGTGGTTCATGGTGGCAGCGGCGGCCACTGCGCAAGATGCAACCGGCTGCGTCTAACCCCTGAGGGTATGGTCAAACCGTGCCTCTTCAGCGACGCAGGCTACAGCATTCGTGAGCTGGGCGCGGAGGAGGCACTGCGAAGAGCAGTTGCGGAGAAGCCTGAACGCGGTACGGCCAATCATCTTAATGGCTTTTATAATATAGGAGGATAATCGATGGAGAAACTGACACATACAGATGACAGCGGACGGGCTCACATGGTAGACACCGGAGGCAAGCCGGTACAACACCGTATTGCCGTGGCTTCGGGAAGGATAAACATGCTTCCTGAGACACTGAGACTGGTGGCTGAGAACATGATGAAAAAAGGGGATGTCATGACGGTGGCTGAGATAGCCGGCATACAGGCGGCAAAACAATGCGGATCAATGATACCGCTGTGTCACAACATCGCACTTGACCAGGTGAAGGTCACACTCAGGGCTGATGACGACGGGATTGCCGCCGAGAGCACCGTTCGGTGTACAGGGCGCACCGGAGTGGAGATGGAGGCTCTGACGGCGGTGAGCGTAGCCCTCCTGACGGTCTATGACATGTGCAAGGCGGTCGATAAGTCGATGATCATCACTGATATCCAACTTATTAAAAAGGAGAAGCATGACATTACCTGAAAAATTCAAGGTACATGTGATCACCCTGAGCGACAGGGCACACAGCGGGGTCTACAGTGACCTCAGCGGACCGGCAGTGGTCAAGTATGTAAAGTATGCAATGGCAGCCGCAGGCTGGGAGTGTGAGATCAAAACCACGATACTGCCTGATGACGCTGTGGCACTGCTGGCAGCACTGAAGGAGGCGCCGGTGACGGATCTGATAATCACCACTGGCGGAACGGGAATAGGTCCCCGCGACATCACTACGGATGTGGTCAGGCCTCTGCTCACCAAAGAGATGCCCGGTATCATGGAACAGATCAGGGTCAAGTATGGAACAAAAAACCCGAAGGCTCTGCTGAGCCGCGCCGTGGCAGGCGCTATCGGCACCACACTTATATACACTCTACCGGGTTCAGTAAAGGCCGTTCATGAGTATATGGCGGAGATCGTTAAGACATTGGAACACACGTTTTATATGCTGTACGGTATTGACAGGCACTAGTGAGGCAATGGGCAATAGGCAATAGGCAGTAGTGAGAAATTACTTTAGGTTCATTCCGATACATAGAATTATTAATGGCCTTAAGATGAGTTTGCTACTAAAGTCTCTGATCTTCAATTAAATAAACCCTATGGACTATTATTGTCAACACTATTGCCT
>DCSU01000038.1:0-2612 GCA_002325785.1 Bacteroidales bacterium UBA1458
CAAGCAAGCGCTCTGAACCAACTGAGCTAACGTCCCAATAAAATATTCTTTTTCTTCCCTACCCTGTCATCCGCCAGCTGGCGGACTAAACCAACTGAGCTAACGTCCCGGGCGGGGACAAAGATAAACAAATTTTGAATTTTTAAAATTACTCGATCATTACAGGGGTGCTGAACGAGAATAAAAACGAGGAGCCCTTGCCTGGCACTGACTCCACCCAGATACGACCCTTCATCAGCTCGGTCAGTCGCTTGCATATCGCCAGCCCCAGCCCGGCACCCTGAACTTTCGGCACATCCTCCTTCCAATACTGCACAAAAGGCAGGAAAATATCTTCAAGCCGGTCAGGCCGTATTCCCTGTCCCGTGTCACTGACAAAATAGGTTATCGTGTACCTGTTCTCCGATTTCGCTACTTTGTACCCGTATTTTATCTCCCCCTCATCCGTGAACTTAATCGCATTGCTCACCAGGTTATTGAATATCTGGCTCATGCGAAGCTCGTCAATATACTGATATACAGCGGCTTTGGAGTTGTCAATAACGGAGGTTATCTTAATATGCTTCTTCCCGGCAGCCTCCAGATCATATGAGAGTGATGACCCCATGGATGCTATGAAACCATTGATCTCGACATTGGTATATTTGATCTCCATGCTGTTGCTTTCGATACGCGACATATCGATCATATCATTGATAAGTCTCAGGAGTCGTTGCGAGTTGATCTCTATCAGCTTCACCATCTCCTCCTTCTCCGCCTCAGTGGTATCCATCGAGGTGAGGATATTGAGGAAGCCCAACATTGCATTGAGCGGTGTGCGGATCTCATGACTGAAATTGGCCAGGAAGGTGGTCTTGAGCCTGTCTGACTCCTCTGCCTGGCGCCGGGCAGCTATCAGGTCGTCCATGATCCTCTGCGTATCAGTTATATCCTGACATGTGCCGTAGCGGTAGAGAAGCCTGCCGTTCTCATCGTACCTGATGTTGGAGTTAACAGCGATGGCTTTAACATTTCCCTTTGGGGTGATAATCCTGTAGGTGAGGGAGTACGACTCCTTCTTATTCTCTATAGCATCCTCGAGGGCGGAGATAAGATATGACCGGTCCTCCGGGTGGGTGAATGATATATTGTCCTGGTAGGTGAATGAGAGGTTTGCCACCTCGTCGTTGAATATCCTCGATATCTCTTCTGATCCGATATACCTGTTTGTTTCAGGGCGAAACTCCCACCATCCGAACCGACCCATGCGCTGTGCTTCCTTAAGGCGCTCTTCGTTCAGCTCCAGCGCATGACGAATACGGTACTCCTCGGTTACGTCGCTGATAAGGCTCACATGGAAACGTTCGGAGTACCGGATCTGGACTTTTACTGTTATGATCTTTCCATCCTTGCGCCGGGAGGGCCGTATAAATGAATCTTCAGGTTTCTCTCCGATAATACGCCTGGCCTCTTCAGGCTCGGTGGCCAGATCGAGGGGAGTCATCTTCTGCAACTCCTCTGCGGTGTAACCGAAGAGTTCGGCAGCTGCCTTGTTTACCTTGATGAACCTGTTGGTGGCGTTATCGACAAGCATGATGGCATAACCAGCCTGGTCGAACACCTCCTTATATCTGTTAAAGGAATAGCCTGCAAGTAAGCGTTTTAAGAAAACCCCGGATAAGAGACTGATCACCTTTCCTTAAATTTGGATTTATATGCAGCGGTAAATTTATGTTTTTTTCCCGATTTGCCGGTTACAAAGTGCCAATGCAGTAAAACTTGCGTGAGATAGTCACTCCTTCATCGTCCACGGCCGTTATTACATGCTCCCCCTCGCCAACCTGAAGTTCAGTCTGATGGGAATATTTCGTCATACCGATGTATCTGTTGTCGAGATGCCAGTATATGACTGCATTTCTTCGGCGGTGTGCTATCTCCGGGAGCATCGACATAAGTTTTCCCTGAAGGTTTCGGGGGATGAATATACGTGCATCACGTGGCGGGTAAATAAACTCCATTGACGGGACCTTCATGTCGTCAGTGCAACCCGGGAGGAATGGAGGGAGGGTATGGTATGAAGGGTTTCGCATGCGATAGTAGTATTCCATTGCAGGCGGCAGCACAAACCAGGGGCGACTGACCACTCCTCCGGGCGGGGCGCACGAGACGCTGACTCTGTATTTTTCTGAGGTGTCGAGGTTGACTGTCAGGTGGTATGGGCATACGTCGCTGCGCAGTCCTGCCTCCGGCACCCACTCCTCGAGCCTGTCGGGGCAGTCCGGCCCTGCCCTGAATCCGCTGGCGGCGCACACTTCGACGAGTGTCATGCCCTCTTCGGGGCGACTGAACAAACTGCCGGAGGCAGGCTGTAGCAATCTTATTATGTCGAACAGCAGCGGCGCTGCCGAGGTGATTCCTGACAGGCCCGGCCTCCCCTCGCCGTCGGCGTTCCCCGCCCACACCGCCACCACATAAGCCGGGGTGGTGCCTATAGCCCATGCATCGCGGAAACCGTAGCTGGTGCCGGTCTTCCATGCCACCTCAGGCGCGCCCCCGAAATATTGCCACCCCGTCTCGGTCTCGGGCCTGTTTACCCTGCGGAGGGCCTCATAGGTAAGCCAGATAGAGGCCGG
>DCSU01000038.1:2706-4326 GCA_002325785.1 Bacteroidales bacterium UBA1458
GGCATATGCCAGTCATCTGCATCAGAGGTGCCGTCAAGGCTGTTGTTCAGCACCCGCGCCATCGAGGCGTATGCTCCTGCCAGTTCCCACAGGCTTGCCTCGCCGCCGCCGAGGATCAGCGAGAGACCGTAGTGGGAGGCAGGCTTGTCAAATGTGGTGAATCCCATCCGTCGCAGCTGACTCAGGAAACGCTCCTCCTCAAGCATACGGAGCATATGAACTGCTGGTATGTTGAGCGATCTTGCCAGGGCATCACCGGCAGGCACTGCGCCGCTGTAGGTGAAGTCGGAGTTCTCGGGACGGAATCCCTGGAAGCGGGTGGGGATGTCGGCAATCAGGGCGTTTGGCAGCAGCTCCCCTGCTGAGAGGAGTCCGGCGTAGAGAAAGGGCTTCATGATGCTTCCCGTACTGCGCGGCGACGTGATCATGTCAACATCACGTCCGTGCCTGCCGGTGGTGTCGGAGAGGGTACTGTTGCCCGCATATGCCAGGACATGACCGGACGCCACTTCTATGACGATGGCGGCGGCGTTGTGTATCTGGTTACCCTCGAGCGACGACTGGTGGCTGTTGACAAGCTCCGTAACCGAGCGCTGTAACACCGGGTCGACCGTGGTACTCACCCTCATTCCGGGGCTGGCTATCCACAGCCTGCTTGTGAGATGCGGGGCCAGCGAGGGCATAGGCACGGCGGCACCGGGGAGTGGCTCGCTCATCGCCAGGGAGCAGGTGAGGCTGTCTATCAGACCACGCACAGCAAGCGCCATCAGCAGCCGGTCTCTCTTGACCCGCAGCTGCCCAGAGTTGCGTCCGGGATAGATAAGTGAGGGTGCGTTGGGCAGTACTGCCAGTGCGGCAGCCTCAGCCCATGTCATGTCGCCGGTGCCGCGTCCTGTATAACGCCAGGCGGCAGCCTCGATACCTACCGTATTGCCTCCGAAGGGTGCGTTGGCAGCATAGAGCGCGAGGATCGCCTTCTTGGAACGGAAGAGCTCCAGCTTAAGCGCTGAGAACATCTCAATGATTTTACCGCCGTAAGTCCTGTCGGGATTCCCCCGTGCCAGCCTCGCTACCTGCATGGTGATGGTGCTGCCGCCGCGGACAGTCTCTCCCGCCCTGATATTATCGGTCAGGGCCTTAACCACAGCCACCGGGTTAACGCCGGGGTGCCACCGGAAAAATCTGTCCTCGTAGTTTATGAGGCATGTGACATATTTCTCCGGCAGGCTGTCAGGCGGAGGGAAACGCCACTGTCCGTCAGCTGCCACGCGGGCACCGAGCAGGGTGCCATCAACGGCCTCCACAACAGTCGACAGCGGCGTATTGAATGAGGGCTTCGGCGCCGCCAGCACGCAGATTATGAAGAGGGCAAGGGTGCCGATGATAGTTTTGTAGGATGCCTTCACGGATACAATACTTTATGGCCTACGGCCAAGGGTTTTCTTTCTTTACCGGATCTACAATAATATATCGCCTATGGCGAAAGGTTTTTATATAATGCCTGGTCTGAAATACTAGATGGCCCCGATACGCCATCCGGATATCGGGGCAGGCTCTACGGCGAAAAAGCAATTAAGGGTATGCGAAATTACACTGCTGCCTATTGCCTACCCCCTATTG
>DCSU01000121.1 GCA_002325785.1 Bacteroidales bacterium UBA1458
AGATCAGGGGTGTTCGCCATATGACGGCGAACACCCCTTTTTTTTCTGCTGTCGGACTTTTTAGCATAACTTTGGTCTTGGAAAAAGGTTCTGAACCAAAATCACTGAAGATGAAACAGTGATGCCTCCGGAACTGCCTGCCTTGTAACACCTGGTCCTTCCCAGCTCATATTCAGGCCCTGGCGGTAGAGTCTCTGGAAATAGCGGACAGTTATCCGGTGCAATCCTGCCTTTAGCGCAGCCCGGCCTTCGTTTGTAATGCCGTGGTGAAACTCATCACCGTCAACTGTCAGCTCATCATCTATAAACACCCTGACACCATCGTCGGAGCCCGTGAAAAATGAATACACACCGTCAGCGGGGATCATAATGTATCCCTCCAATACAAGCCCGAAGTTTTCTGCAGGTGCTCCTGGCGGAATTCTGACCACGGAAACTGTGCCTGTCGTATCGGCCATGCCCCCTACCTCCTCTGTCGTATTAAACTCTCCCCGGTGCATGCTGAAGAGCAAGCCCTGCAGCAGGTTTGCAGTATCAGGCTCAAGAGCATCCTTCAGCTCGGCCATCCTGAAAATACCGGTCATCACCGCACTCTTCCTGCCTCCCGGCATAACCGTAACAGATTTGAGAAGGAGATCCGTCCGAGGTTCAAGGGTGAGTGGCCCGGCGTAGAGGTATGACCTGGCATCCGGTTCACTGCCGTCAGTGGTGTAATAAATTGCAGAGCCCGGAATGCCGTTTGAAAGCTCCACTGTGCCACTACTGTCCGTAACAAGGTTAATGGCCTCGTATCCTGACGGGTAGGGCACCCTATAGTTTATGTCCATAGCGTCATACCTTGCATAATGGGCTGTCATGCGATGCGTAAAGCCATCATAGTCAAGCTTCTCACGCGGCGTCCATAGCGCCTCCGCCAGGGCAGCAAGCCGCGGGAAAACCATATACTCCACATGCCTCCCGTCACCCATGTACTCCGTCCAGACGTTTGACTGGGCGCCAATAATATGATGCCTCTTGTCCTCAGCAATCTCCTTGGGCATTATATCAATGGAATAGACCTTCTTCATGTCAAGCATCCCCCCTATTGCCAGGGGCTCATTGTATTTCGACTGGTAGTAGTCGAGATAGACGAATGAGTGCGGTGTCATCACCACATCATGTCCCATGTTGGCTGCCTGGATTCCTCCCTCATGTCCGCGCCATGACATCACGGCTGCATTTTCGGCTATGCCCCCTTCCAGGATCTCATCCCAGCCGATTATCTTTTTCCCTTTGGTAACCAGAAAGGCTTCCATCCGCTTCACGAAGTAACTCTGCAGCTCGTGCTCATCCTTCAGGCTGTTGTCAGCCATCCTTTTCTGACACAGAGGGCATGCTTTCCACCTCACCTTGGGACATTCATCGCCGCCGATATGTATGTATTCATACGGGAATAGCTCTGCAACCTCTTCGAGCACGCCGGCAAGGAGCTCAAAAGTCTCCTCCCTGCCGGCGCAGAAGACATCTTCCGACACTCCCCACCTGTTGAAGGGAGGTACCGGGTCCCCGCTGCATGACAGCTCCGGATAGGCCTGCAGGGCTGCCACGGCGTGACCGGGCATCTCTATCTCGGGGAGAACGTTGATATGAAGCCTGCTGGCATACTCCACCACCTCGCGGACATCTTCCTGAGTGTAGTAACCGCCATACCGAGTGCCATCATAGACCCATGGCGTCTCGCTGCCGTGACCGATGAGCGTCTCATCCCTCCATGCCCCTATGGCTGTCAGTTCCGGGAATTTTTTTATCTCAATCCTCCAACCCTGGTCATCGGTCAGGTGCCAGTGAAAGGTATTGAGCTTATGCATCGCCATAGCATCAAGCATCTTAAAGATGAATTCCTTCGGAAAAAAATGCCTGGACACATCCAGATGCATGCCGCGCCAGCTGTACTGAGGATAGTCAGTGATATTGACACAGGGAACTGCTATCTTCGCCCGGATTTCAGCCTGCGAGGGCCATATCAGCTGCATGAGTGTCTGAAAAGCATAAAAGAGACCGGCATCGTCTCCGGCCACTATTGTGATCATATCCCCGGCCACGGAGAGATTATAGGCCTCGGGAGAGACAAGCAGGCTGTCATGTCTTACATATATAATATTGTCAGCTCTTATCTCCTGCAGCTGACTGGTATGTATCTTTTCATAATGCTTACCAAGGAATCCGTTGAACATCTCCACTAAGGTGCCTGCGGTAGTGAATGAGGGCTCCAGAAAAATACCAGTCTCAGAGCTGAGTATAAACTCACCTTTCCCCGGCTCTATCATCGCAGGTTTCGGGACAAGGGACATCGGCTCATAACTCACTGGTATACTGTTATAAGTACATGAATTCATTACAGGCAACAAAAACAGGAACCAGGCTGTAACAACAAATCCTTTAGTGGTGGAAGTTTTCATATCCGGTCAGACTTTAAGGAATATTTTATTTTTATACAGAAACCAGAGAAACAACCAGACAACAGCAATGTAGCCCAGGGCACTTATGAGTGGTTGTATGCCAGCCGGTGAGAGGTCCTGGATGCCCTTCAGGAAAAAGTCTCTTATCAGGTCAAATTTGATTATCCTGTGTTGCAGAAAGTAAATAGTTATGGAGTTCATCCCTATAACCATAAAGAAAAAGGCCCATTTTCTGATCTTCCAGACATCTGTAACCATGTAGAATAATCCAAGAAGTATCAGGCTCCAGCCACCGGCATAAAGCACAAAGGAACTTGTCCAGAGGTTTTTGTTGATTGGGAAGAAGGTGCCCCAAAGCATTCCAAGGAGCAGACTGACAATCCCGGCTATAATCAGAGTCAGGGCTTTCCGCGTTCCTGTCAGCCCGCTCCTTTCCAGGCGGAGCAGGTGTCCGGCAAAGACACCCAGCAATGCCGTTGCTACGGAAGGAATTGTGCTCAGGATGCCCTCCGGTTCATTGAATTCTGTATACATTGTTCCGGGCAGAAACAGCCTGTCAATATATCCTGCAAGATTCCCCTCAGGTGTAAAGACGCCTGCCCCGAAACCAGGCACAGGGACAAACATCATCAGCAGGCAATAGATTATCAGCAATCCCCAGAACCATACTACCTGCCATTTTATACCGGTATTAAGCACGATGAGGGCAGCAAGGAACCATGCCACACCAATCCGTCCGAGAACACTGGCAAAGCGAAGGTTCTCAGGATTAAGCTCGAGGATCCTGTTCACCAGCATTCCCAGTACAATAAGTACCAGCATCCTTTTCAGGGCATGCAGGTATATCTTTTTCATTGTATCACCCCTTTTCTTCCTTGCCTCAAAGGAATAAGGCATTGACACTCCTGCCAGGAAGAGAAACAGAGGAAAAATCATGTCATAGAATGCGAAGCCGTTCCATTCCACATGATGCATCTGTGAGTCCATCCATGTAAAGAGAGGCCATCCTGTTACTGTGGCCAGTGCAAAAACAAGCTTCTGTCCGCCGGTGATCCAGATCATGTCAAAACCCCTCAGCGCATCCAGGCTGTAAAGTCTGCCATCATTGCTCCCGGTCTCTGCCGGTGTTTTTTTTCTTAGTGGAGACACTCTCATTACTTAATAGATTTCTACTCGGTCAACCACAACTTCAGTCTCCATGCCGTTTAAGGGAGGGGTGCCACGGAAAAGCCAGAGGTTCATCTTCAGCTTCTCATCGCTGTCAGGGGGATTGTCATCACCGTAATAGCGCCAGCGTGCGATGATCTCCGTCTCATTGACCGGGTTAAG
>DCSU01000026.1 GCA_002325785.1 Bacteroidales bacterium UBA1458
GCAGTCCGATTGCTAAGGTAACATATATCTGTTAGCGTTATGACTGTTATTACCCGGTAAATTCCACCTCTCATCTCACCGTGGCAACCCGGTAAGAAACCGTTGTTAATATTCTATCTTTATACCCTTATAACAATAGTATGGGTTTTTCTGTTCAAGGGTTTTTCTACCAGGTCTTCATCGATCCGCTGATCAACGGCCTGCGCAGGAGTGTTGCTTCGATGATACTTCCGGATGAGAAGGTGATAGATGTTGCCTGCGGGACGGGGGCGCTGTCTCTGGCCATGGCCCGTCATGCCGGCCATGTCACAGGCATTGATCTCTCGGAGGAGATGATCAGCACTGCACGGCGCACGGCGCAGAAGCGGCAATCGTCAAACGTCACCTTCGTGCTGCTCGACGCAACTGACCTATCATGCTATTCGGACAATAGTTTTGATGTGGCCGTCTCTACCCTGGCAATGCACCAGTTTGATCCGGAGACGGGTGTGAAGGTTCTCATGGAGATGCGCCGCATTTCGAAGAGGATCATCATAGCCGACTACAACTGTCCCTTGAGATCAGGGCCGGCAGCATTTCTGGCACGGAGCATTGAGCGTGCTGCACGGGGCGACCATTACCGTAACTTCAGGAAGTATATGGCACGGGACGGACTTAACAGGCTGGCCGCTGAGGCCGGACTGACGATAACCTCGCGGGTGGAGAGGGGAGAGGGTGTGTTTTTAATTGCAGGATTAGCTCTGATGGTTGCTGACGGCAACTGACCCTGGATTAATGCACTAAGAACTGGCAGGCATGGAGCTTTTTATTCGAAAATCCTTGTGGAGAAGAGGTATCTCTCACTCCACCACGGGTCATCCAGCGCCGTGATGATCACACCCTTGCTGCCGGAGGTGTGGATGAACCTGCCGTCACCGATATAGATCCCGGAATGGGTAATGAACCGGCTTGTGTTGTAAGTCCTGATAAAAAAGACTATGTCGCCTTTCTGCAGGTTCTCCTTTTCTGAAATAATTTTTCCGTACCTCGCCTGCTCTTCGGAGCTGTGAGGCAACTCTATCCCGTGAGTGGCAAATACCCTGAAGATCAGACCAGAGCAGTCCATGCATTTCGATGTTGTGCCGCCCATGCAGTGGGGAACACCGAGATACTGGCGGGCAGTACTGATGATCACTTCCGGTGTTGCGCTGCCGGTATCAAGCGGTTTTTCAACTCCCGCATCCATGAATTCATTCAGCTCTTTCCTCTCCGCCTGGCTTTCAATATTTATGGAAGTTGAATCGGGTAAGACCCGTCTTGAGCATGAGTTTATCGTCAGCTGACATGCTGCCAGCAACAATATTGATATGGCTCTCCGGGGACTTAAAGGCATTTGGTTACAGTTTACCGCTTAGATGACGGAGAATAGGGGTGATTATTGTCCTGAGGGACATGAGATGCCCCGGAGTCATATACCTGGTGATCGCAGCATCGTGCGAATCATCTGCGCGTGTACCATAAACCGAAACTCAAAGCTCGTGACCTATTGATTGTCAGTGTTTATTTTATTATATTTGAAGTGAGGCCCAGACATAATTAGTTCCTAAAAGTTATCGCCGTGAAAACACTGACATCTCTATTCAAGCTGACCCCGTTACTTTTTCTTTTAACCACTCTGCCTTCCTGTACCAAGATCAATTCGACCAATCCATGTGACTTAACAGAGAAGAAGGAGATAGAAGTCGGCATTAAGGCAACCATCCATATATTGGACAAAAACAAGGACCCGATCGCCAACCAGCAAGTGAGACTTTCTATCTACAAGAAACCTTGCGGTGCAGCCTCCAAGGGAGTTTTTGAATTCAGCGGTCCAACCAATGCACTGGGTATCAGGGAGACCACATCAGTTTTTTATAACCTAAGGAATGGGGATGATGAAGTATGGGTTGATGTTTATGCCGTAAACCTGGGCAATGGATCAGCCCAGGCAGATTCGGCATATGGGATTTACAAATACGGTGACTTCATCCCCGGTATCACAAAAGAGGTTCACATATACATCTATCGCAATTTCTAGTATTTAAAGCTGGTTTATTAGAACAGGAATCTGACCTTCAATACTGATTGATGCCCAGATTATTTTTATGTGGATGCCACTAATTTTACCGTATAGACTATATAGATTCCAAGTAATAGAGCAGCCTCCCACCGGTCGAGCCTTTTCCTCTTCCCGGTGAACATAACGGCAAAGAGAAGGATTGTTCCGCCGCCAAGCAGGTAAATATCAGTATTAAATGCAACATCAAAACTTAGGGGTCTGATCAGGGAACTGACCCCAAGTATCAGGAAAATATTGAAGATATTGGAGCCGATGATGTTACCTACGGCGATATCGTTATTCTTTTTCACTGCTGCCACTACTGATGTTGCCAGTTCAGGCATGGATGTGCCTGCCGCAACAATTGTCAGCCCGATAACCTTCTCGCTGACGCCGAGCATCGTAGCCATCTCAATGGCACTGGTTACGACCAGCCTGCCGCCAAGTATGAGGCCTCCCAGGCCCAGAATGATCAGTCCCCATATCTTCACGTGTGCAGGTGAATGATGTTCAGATACCTTTTCTGCGGGATCAGACTTAAGCTGACTGTATACATAAAAAAGGAACATCCCGAACATTGACAACAGAACGAGTCCGTCAATGCGCGACAGGCTGTGCGTGTCAGACAGGAAAAAGTCGTTTGCAAGAAAGAACAGTAATAATGCCGCGATAAGGGAGAGCGGAATC
>DCSU01000152.1:0-780 GCA_002325785.1 Bacteroidales bacterium UBA1458
AATTTAGTTGTAATTTAGATACAACTTTAAGGTAGTCATCAGATAAGCAATTGCTTCCGGCTGGATAATCAAAAACCCCAATAATCTAAGTATCATGAGAAAGAAACTTAATTACAGTGTCTGGTTAATTCCTGTTCTATTTTCAATCTGTAGTTGTGCAAGTCTTAACAGTTCCAAATATCAGGCAAGAATCAGGGCATTAAATAAAGTAACGGATCAATCCACGTTGTTTAAGGTAGCAATGACGGATCCAAACTACGCGGTGAAAGTAGCAGCATTTAACAGAATAACAGACCCAATTCTAGTTGGAAAAATAGCAATAGAAAGTATAGAACAAAAATTACGTCTGGTAGCTACTGAAAAAGTAACGGACGAAAGTACTTTGTTAAAAATTGCAATGGATGATCCGGATTATGAAGTGAAAATAGCAGCTTTTAACAGGATATCAGACCAAAACAATGTTTGCAAAATAGCATTAGAATGTCAAGAACCTAAATTACGGCTGGAAGCAACAAAAAACGTGAGAGACCAAGACATCCTCTATAAAATAGCATTGGACGATCGAGATAACATCAGGGTTGCTGCCATGAACAGGCTTTTACCGGACAAATTAGCAAGATTAGCCACCGATTTCAAAGACTTAGATCTGAAACTTAAAGCAATAGAGTTACTGACCGATCAGGCCGAATTATTGAATGTCTCTCAAAATAATGAAGTCTGGGAAGTTCGGAAGTCAGCATTCAGCAAGCTTGACAATAAGTCATTGGATGTATTATCCCG
>DCSU01000152.1:838-28932 GCA_002325785.1 Bacteroidales bacterium UBA1458
GCAATAACGGATTCTCCAAAACCAACAACTTCAGATATCGTTTCAGCATGCCATAACTTTATCCGGCTTGGGGATTCTTCAAGGATCCCGGAATTAGTATATCTGCTAAATACGTTTGGAGACAAATATTTAGCTGAGGATTATATGAATTGCGGTGAGAGCACACTGGAAGATGCCGGATGCCAATGGGGCAGAGCACACGGCTATAACTGTTCAACCGGTAATGGCTCAAACAGAGTAAGATGGGGTTCAAAGAGGTAGAATAAAGATTACAAAAGTGCCAGATATAGAAAATCGGATTTCTATTTCGTTAGCATTTGAGGTAACTCACTCACCGGTAATCCTATAAGATTATACATACGTCATCCGGTTGATTGGCAGTGAATTCAGGCCATTGATTATAAGCTGTCCAGAGCCCTTCTCAGGTGTTCGCCCACCATTGAAGCCACATCGGTAACTACCTTGTTGTGGACGGAGATCATTGAATCCGTAGGGTTTACGGCTGCAATTTCTATTTCATTATCGCCCTGTTCTATGACCAGCACGTTGCAGGGGAGCATTACTCCTACTTTATCCTCCGCCTGCAGAGCTTTGTATGAGAATGCCGGGTTGCACGCTCCCAGGATCCGGTATTTCTTGAAGTCGACCCCAAGTTTAAGCTTAATTTTCTCATGCAGATCAATCTCTGATATCACACCGAATCCCTCTGCTAAGAGAGCCGCGGTTACCTTTTCAGCCGCATCACTAAACGAAGTGTGGAGCATTTTGGAGAAGTAGTATGCCATGGTTACTTGTTTTGAGATTTGCGATAGTTTAACAAACAATAAACAAAAAAGTACGACTTTGGTTCGGATGTTGATTGGTTTGACTGCAGGGCGGGAATCTCACTTCTTAAGCCACTTGATAATCTCCAACTGAAAAAGCCGCACGAAGCGGCTTTTTCAGTTGACCCACAGGGGTTCGAACCCCGACTCTTCTGAACCAAAATCAGACGTGTTGCCAATTACACCATGGGTCAATCGGCGCCTTATGAGGCGGTGCAAAAATATATATTTTTTTGGATTTCAGGTCTGCTCCGTCTCGTAATAGATGAACGGACAGTCGATAAAAGAATGAATAATCTGACCCAGTTCGTACTGGTCCTCATCACCCTTCTCATAAAACCATTCAATGGAAACCATCTCATGAACATTGGGATAGAGAGCCAGCCGCTTGACAATAGCATATACCCACTTGGTTGATGCAGTGTTGATAAAATCAAACGACAATACCACCCGCGTCCTTACCGCCGTCTGTTGTACATAGGCAGCTACCCATGCCTCCAGCGGCCTGTAAAAATCTGTGGCATTCTCGGAAATCGATCTGCCCTTTATCTCAAGGTGACCCTCAAGAAAGAGCACCCCGGGTGTAACCTTTGTAGGTTCAATTTTAATGATATCCAATCCCATATATGCCTGTGAAAACGCTATTCCCCCGTTTCGTGGCAAGACAAAAATAGTAAAATAAGCCTTCCGGATACCTCTTTTCAGTTATTTTTCAGCTCCTGTGTAAAAAGGGTCAGCTCCCCCTGCTCCCAGAGCGACGGTTGCTCGGTATCAAACCTTCCAACAATCGCCCGCAAAATAGTTCTCCTCATAAAATCAGCCTTGCTCCTCACCCTGAACCGCTTGCAATAAATGTTGAGCGCCCTTGCCTCCCTCTGGTTAAGCCTCAGAGTAAGAGTCGTCGTTCTTCTTATCTTTTCTTCAGTGACCGGTCCGCGTCTCAATATTCCTGAAAATTTTATACTAAAGTAGCCCCGGACACCATCCCTTCAGGGGTTAATTTTTGTGATTTATTAACAACAAAAAAACAGGACAACGTTAACTCGCTGTCCTGTTTTATATTAGCTTATTAATAAGTATTAGAACCTGTTCATGGCATTGAGATCTGCAAACGCCTCCTTAAGCCTTGCAATAAAGGTATCCTGCCCTTTGCGGAGCCACACCCTCGGGTCATAATATTTCTTGTTCGGCTTATCCTCACCATCAGGATTGCCTATCTGGCCCTGGAGGTAACCCTTCTTTGCCTCGTAGTAATCCTTCACGCCTTCCCAGAATGCCCACTGCATGTCCGTGTCAATATTCATCTTGACAGCGCCGTACTTTATTGCCTCAGTGATCAGGTGCTTCTCCGAGCCTGAGCCGCCGTGGAACACAAAATTCACGGGGTTGATGCCGGTATTGTATTTCTTCTGGATAAAATCCTGTGAATTCTTCAGGATCTCCGGCCTGAGGGTAACGTTGCCGGGCTTATATACACCATGCACGTTGCCGAAAGAGGCCGCGATAGTGAAGTTGGGAGAAACCTTAAGCAGCTCCTCATAGGCATATGCAACATCCGAGGGCTGCGTGTAGAGCCTCGAGCTGTCGACATCGCTGTTGTCAACACCGTCTTCTTCGCCACCGGTCACGCCAAGCTCGATCTCAAGGGTCATCCCCATCTTGTCCATCCGCTGAAGATATTTCTTGCATGTCTCAATGTTCTCCTTCAGAGGCTCCTCTGACAGATCAAGCATGTGAGAGCTGAAGAGAGGCTTGCCGTTGGTCTCATAGAACTCCTCGCCGGCCTCCAGCAAAGCATCTATCCATGGAAGAAGCTTACGTGCAGCGTGGTCAGTATGCAGGATGACAGGAATACCGTAATACTCTGCAACATTATGCACATGCAGGGCGCCGGAGATACCGCCGGCAATTGCTCCCGTGTGTCCCTCCTTGGTCAGCCCCTGGCCGGCAAAGAAATGTGCGCCGCCGTTTGAGAACTGAATAATGACGGGCGAATTAACCTCGCGGGCAGTCTCCAGAACGGCATTCACCGAGTCGGTTCCCACCACATTTACCGCCGGAATGGCAAAGTCATTCTTGTTGGCAAAGTCAAACAGTTTTTTTACATCCTCACCGCTGATCACACCGGGTTCCAGATTTAATCCTTTGTTGCTCATTATCTTATGTGTTATATTAAAACTTTTTCATCAAGCATCGCAAAGATAATCAAAAATGCATGACACGGTTATCTGCCTGATGCAGCGTGAGAATATCTTTCTTGTCTTTAATATATACTGATCAATTTTCTATCTTCGTAGCTTCATTTAATGCCGTCACCAAAAACATGAAAAGAAAAATCCTTTCTCTGGGTTTTATCATGCTGCTGAGTCCGCTTACACTGCTTTCCCAGGAGAAGGCATGGACGCTGGAGGAGAGCATTGCTCATGCCCTTCAGAACAACATCCGGATAAAACAACAGGAGATTATGACTGAATACCAGGTCGCTGCCCTGGAACAGTCAAAGCTGAACCTGCTTCCAACCCTTAACGGAAGCGCATCGCACAACTATGCCTTCGGGCGTGCTCTGGACGAGACCACCTACGAGTTCACAGACAACCAGACGGTGCAGTCGAACAACTTTTATGCCGGCAGCAACCTGACGCTCTTCAGGGGACTTATAAACTACAACACCATTCAAAAAAACAAGTACCAGGTTCTTGCCAGTGAGCAGGACCTGGAGCGTTTCAGGGACGACATCTCACTCAGTGTTGCACTGGCCTACCTGCAGATACTTCTGAACCAGGAGCTCGTCACCGCCACCGAGGCACAGGTGGAACTGACAGCCCAGCAGATTGAGCGTACGCAGAAGCTGGTTGATGCCGGCAGTCTTGCCCGTGGCAACCTCCTCGATATCGAGGCACAGGCTGCACGTGAGGAGCTTCAGCTGGTAAACCGCCAGACTCAGGTCACCCTCGCCCTGCTTACCCTCGCACAGATGCTGGAGCTGCCGAACGCTGAAGGCTTTGCGGTTGCCAAACCTGTCATCACAATTGACGATGCATCAGTTAATGGCGATCCGGCAAACATCTACGCCGTTGCGGAAAAAATGCGCCCTGAAATCCTCAGCGCAGAGTATCAGCTTAAAAGTGCTGAATACGATCTTGCCATCGCCAAGGGCGGCAGAAGCCCGCGGCTGACCCTGGGTGCCTCCATGTCAACCGGCTACTCCGACCAGAGGCTGAAACCCGTTACCTTTGACGCCTATCCCTTTGGTGAACAGATAAATGACAACCTGAGTTACGGCCTTGGCTTCTCCCTTAACATTCCGATCTTCAACGGATGGATGGTTAATACTGGAATTAAAAACTCTCAGCTTGGAATAGAAAACTCCAAATATGTCCTTGAAAACACAAAGAAAGACCTCTACAAGAGCATCCAGCAGGCATACACTGACGCCAGCGGCGCCCTGAAAAAGTTTAATGCCAGCCAGAAGGCTGTTGCAGCAATGGAGGAGGCCTTCCGTTACGCAGAACAGAAACTTGACCAGGGCATGGTCACAGCTGTTGAATATAACCAGTCAAAAACAAACCTTCTTAATGCGCAAAGCGAAATGGCTCAGGCAAAATACGAATTCGTCTTCAAGACAAAGGTCCTTGACTTCTACCGGGGCATCCCCCTTACCCTTGAGCAAATAACCATACTGGCCAGATAATCACGCAAATAATCCTGTTATGAAAGACAATAAGATACTTAAGATCCTGCTACCCGTCGTACTTCTGCTCATCATTGTTGCAGTCATAGGTAAAAAGAAAGGCTGGTTCGGTAAGGAAGCCACCGTGAAGGTTGCAACTGAAAAAGTAGCTGTCAACCCCATAGTAGAGGCCGTTACGGCCAACGGAAAGATCCAGCCTGAGACCGAGGTGAAGATAAGCCCTGATGTCTCCGGCGAGATAGTTGAGCTCCATGTCAAGGAGGGCGACTTTGTCCAGAAGGGTGTTCTTCTTTTCANNAGCCTCAAGGTCGATAGTTGAGGCTGTGACATCCAACGGAAAGATCCAGCCTGAAACAGAGGTGAAGATCAGCCCGGACGTGTCAGGCGAGATTGTTGAACTGCACGTGAAAGAGGGTGACCACGTTGAAAAGGGAGTCCTTCTTTTGAAGATCAAGCCGGAAATTTATATCTCATCTCGTGACCGCGCCGCAGCCACCCTCAACTCAACAAAATCAAGACTGGCCCAGGCCGAGGCTCAGATGATACAGGCAGAACTGGCATACAACAGAAGTAAAAACCTGTTTGAGGAAAACACTATTTCAAAGGCAGACTTTGAACAGGCCGAATCACAGTACAAGGTAGCAAAAGCCGAAAAAGAGAGCGCCGAATTTTCGGTTAAAAGCTCCGAGGCTTCGCTCAAGGAAGCCAATGAGAACCTGATCAAGACCACTGTCTATGCTCCCATGACCGGCACCATCTCAAGGCTCGCGGTAGAGCTCGGCGAGAGGGTCATTGGTGCAAACATGATGACAGGCACCGAGGTGCTTCGCGTGGCAGACCTCAATCGTATGGAGGTTGTTGTTGATGTCAATGAGAATGATATCATCAGGGTAAAACCGGGTGACACCGCCACGGTGGAGGTGGATGCCTATCTTGACCGCGACTTCACAGGAGTGGTGACCGAGATAGCCAACTCTGCCAACACCCTTGGCTCCACCTCTGACCAGGTGACCAACTTCGAGGTCAGGATACTGATACTCAAAGAATCATATGAGGACCTGACAACCGAGAAAAACCCCAGTCCATTCAGGCCCGGGATGTCCGCTTCCGTGGATATTTTCACCAACCGCAAAAATGACATCCTTACTGTTCCGATACAGGCGGTCACCACCCGCACTGACACAACCAGGACTGACGCCGCAGCCTCTGAGGAGATACGCACGCTGGTATTTGTATCTGACGGAGCCCGCGCACTGGCACGTGATGTCACAACCGGCATCCAGGATAATGTCAACATCGAGATCCTCAGCGGACTCACGGAAGGCGAAGAGGTCATTGTGCAGCCTTTCAGCGCAATATCAAAGAAACTCGCCGACTCAACCCTGATAGAGGTGGTCGACAAGGAGTCGCTCTTCAAAACCGAAAATAAAAAGAAGTAGAGTCACAACAGACTGATACGTTCTATGATCCTTTGCATTGAAACAGCCACCGGGGTATGTTCGGCGGCATTGTGCGATGACAACAGCGTCATCAGTGTGGCCGAAGCGCCACATGGGATGTCTCATGCCGCACAGCTGACTGTAATAATTAAAAGACTGCTTGATGAAACCGGCATAGAGGCCGGTGGCCTCGGTGCCGTGGCCGTCAGCAAGGGTCCGGGATCATATACCGGCCTCAGGATAGGGGTCTCCACCGCAAAGGGGATTGCATACGGCGCCGGCATACCACTGCTGGGAATAAACACACTCACTGCCATGTGCAGCGGGTACCTCACCTCCCACCCGGATGAATCATCTCCGGATACCCTCCTCTGCCCTATGATCGACGCCAGAAGGATGGAGGTCTACAACGCTCTCTACACCACTGACGGCACTGTAATAAGAGAAACAGCAGCCGACATCATAGACGAAACATCATTCAGGGATATCCTTGATAAAAAAAAGATAACATTCTTCGGCAGCGGAGCAGAAAAATGCAGAGATACCATCAACCACCCGAACGCCCTTTTCGTTGACGGATTCAACCTCTCGGCATCATATTTGCACACCCTTTCGGTAAATGCTCTGAAGAATAAGCAGTTTGAGGATGTCGCATATTTTGAGCCATATTACCTTAAGGAGTTCATCGCAACCATCCCCAGGAAGCTACTTCTCTGACACACCTGATTCTATCATGAGAAAAACAATAATAACGCTTCTGGTAATCATTACTGCAACACTTCAATCTCTGCAGGCACAGAAACAGCCCTACCTGCCCGGCGAGAAAGTGTCATACCAGTTAAGGTACGGCCTGGTAGGCAGCGGCGTGGCTAAACTGGAAATTAAAGAGGCATTTTACCAGGGCAAGCCTGTCTGGCACGCCGTTATCACCGGCCAGACAACAGGGATCGCCGATGCCCTCTACAAGGTAAGAGATGCCTACGAAAGCTACATTGACCCGGAGACAGACCTCCCGGTCTTTACTATCAGAAATATCCAGGAAGGAAGATACCGCAAGTATAATGAAGTGGGATTCGATCAGGAATCCAGGAGCGATTCCACACTGGTTTTCAGTGACCTCACCGGCAGACATACCGGCCCTAAGGGATTGCTTGACATTGTGTCATGCTTCTACTGGTTCCGGAAATATTACCTCTCCGTGGCTGACACCCTGGTCCCGGAAGAGACTTATCAGATGATGGCGTGGTTTGCAGACGAACTCTACCCTGTAGTACTGAAGTACAAAGGCACTGAAGTCATAAAAACCAAGGAAGGAAAGATTAATTGCCACCGGTTCCATCCTGTGACAGAGGTGGGCAGAGTCTTTGAAACAGAGGAAGATATGGCAATGTGGTTCACCGCTGATGAAAATTTTTTACCGGTTAAGATCCGTTTTGATATCTTTGTGGGGTCATTTCATGTGGATATGACAAGTTATGAAGGGCTTAGAACGCCCCTGAAGTATATTGACTAACAAACAAAACTGAAGATTTTTTTTTATGGCTACTACATCAGATTTCAGAAACGGGATGGTGATCGAATACAACAATGACCTTTATACCATCGTTCAGTTTCAGCATGTGAAGCCGGGTAAGGGCCCGGCGTTTGTGCGCACAAGACTGAAGAACGTAACGACGGGTAAGGTCCTTGAAAATACATTCAATTCCGGAGTGAAGGTAAATGTCGCGCGCGTAGAACGCAGACCCCACCAGTACCTCTACAGTGATGACATGGGATACCACCTGATGCATAATGAAACTTTCGAACAGATAACCGTTCCCGAGTCAATGCTCGAGAACAGTGACCTCCTGAAAGAGGGTGATACAGTGGAGGTGGTTGTGCATGCTGATACAGAGAATGTGCTGCTGGTAGACCTCCCGGTCAACGTGGTCATGGAGGTAACCTATACGGAACCCGGCCTCAGGGGTGATACAGCGACAAACACCCTTAAACAGGCAACCATCGAGAGCGGATCAACCATCATGGTGCCACTCTTTGTCAATGTGGGCGACAGGATCCGCATTGACACGCGTGACAGGTCGTATATAGAAAGAGTTAAGGGCTGACAACGATATGATGAGCGAGAGCAGGCTCCCGACAGACAGGCTTAAGATGTCGAAATTTAAACTCGACGCCCTGCTCGACATTACCCTGTCAATCAATGCCAACCTCTCCACCACCGAGCTCCTGAGAAAGTATGAATCAATTCTCCGTGATGACCTCGGCATAGGAAAAATCATTCTGTACAAGTACGGAGAACACTGGGAGGCTCTGCTTAACTCCGGGTTCAATGAGACGCTCTGCAAAACAATAGATGTCGAAAAAGACCTTCTGTGCTTCAGGGATATACAGACAGAAGTAACTCAGAAGCCCTTCAAATCTGTCGATTTTATCATACCTGTACTCAATAACAATATCCCTTCTGCATACGTCCTCATAGGCGATATTGATGAGGAGGGCGAAGGGATGAGCCCCCTTATCAAGCACTTGAATTTCATCCAGACAATCTCCGGAATTATCGTCGTAGCCATCGAAAACCAGCGGCTCTTCAGGGAGACTCTCAGGCAGGAGGCCCTGCGCCGTGAGCTGGAACTGGCGGCACGCATGCAGATGATGCTTATTCCTGACAATACCATGCTGCCTTCCGATGGCAGAATCAGGGCACAAGGATTTTATTATCCTCATTATGAGGTTGGGGGCGACTATTACGATTTTCTCCCTCTGTCAGAGAACGTTGTCGGGTTCTGTATCGCTGACGTATCAGGCAAAGGAATGTCAGCCGCACTCCTGATGTCAAACTTCCAGGCCAGCCTCCGTGCAATCTTCACGTCCGAAGCCAGCCTTGAGGAGATGATAAGGAAACTGAACACATTGGTGGTGGTCAATTCGGCCGGCGAACGATTCATAACCCTGTTCATTGCCCGATATAACCTGAATACACGGGTGCTGGAATATGTCAATGCTGCTCATAACCCGCCGGTGGTAATAGACCTTCAGACAAACCGCTCATCAGTCCTCCGGCAATCATGTGTGGGTGTAGGTATGCTCGACGAGATGCCATGGGTAAGAACCGATTATATCACGCTGAAAACCCCGACGAAGATTGTCTGTTACACCGACGGACTGTCAGAGCTGAAAGATAAAACAGGAATCGAACTCGGCATCTCCCCTCTGATAAAGCACTTCCCGAATACAATGCCGGTCTCCGAAAACATTAAGGCACTCATCCGTGATTTTAATATAGACACAGGGAACCCCCTGCTGTTTGATGACGTGTCAATCCTGGCCGTCGAAATCCTCTAGCCGGCATCTGATTCATCAGGTCTCTCCGGGTTGCGCCTGAATATCCATGGCCGTAATTATGGCAATATAGCCCCACCAGAGTGCCGCAATCTTATCCGAGTCGAGGAAGCTGTTCATCACCCCATGGACAGCATAGGTTACCAGGCCCGTCAATATCGCCAGCACGAAGTAGCCTCTCACTCCCCTCTTCTCCCTGTACCATACCCTGATGCCCGTGATGACCGCGGTGACGGTGATAAGCAGGTACAGCAAGGCACCTGGCAGGCCCGACTCGCTCAGAGAGCCAAGGTATTCGCTGTGGGCGTTGCCTGCATCACCAAAATCGGTGCTGATTGTAGTCCTCTCCGATGCCTTCTGAAAAGGTCCGTAGTTGAACTGATAGGTGCCCGGACCCCAGCCCGTCACAGGCCTCTCCTCAAACATCCGGAGAGCACACTTCCAACGATTGATGCGCTCAAGATTTGACTGGTCAGTGGAAATATTGGAGGCCGAACGCAGGTGCTGGCCCAGATCCGCAGATGAATCCTCGGTGGTGCTGTCCATTCTCTGCCATATCCATCCCGCCGAGAGGGTCAGGGCCATGATCAGTGTTACCGTCGTGAAGGCAAGAAGCTTCACCGGCATCCGTAACCAGAGAACTGCCGCAAAGAGCGCAGCAGCAAGCAGACTTACCCATGCAGCCCTGCTGTATGACAGGATAAAACCGGCAAGAAAGATAAGGATCAAAACTGTCAGTAGTACCTTAGCTGTTAAACTGTTGCTCTTTCTGAGGAAAATGACGGCAAGAGGCGGAAGCAGAAAAGCAATCGAAGCCCCAAAGGATGTGTGATCCTTATAGAAGGGATAGCACGCCGAATGCGCAAACTGCTGGTTCAGGAGTCCTGCTCCCTGCACCCTCACGATGAAGTAGATCACCACAATGGCCAGTCCGGCGGAATAGGCAATAATGTATTTCCGGCTGAACCTATCATCTGATGCCAGCTGGGCGGCAACAAGATAAAAGCCTGCAGTGAACCATGTGCGGTATGCAAGTGTCTTGAGGGAGACCCCCGGCATGGAGGAGGTAAGGGCCGTTATCAGTGTCCAGGCAAGGTAAAGGCCCACCAGCAGAGTCAACGGATGCCTCAGCAGCCTCGTTGGGAACTCGCGGGTGACAATAAGCTTAAAGAGCGTCAGAAATAGCAGAAGTGCGAGTACCGGCTCGGTCGGAACGGAGATGTCAAAACCTGTTCCGCCGGTGAGCAGGCTCAGCTGCAGCGACAGCGGAGTCAGGAAGAGTGTCAGCAGCAGAAGATGCTCCTGTGAAAGTAACGCCAGCAGTACCAGGGCCAGTACCGCCGGAATACTCAATATCAGCAGCTCACCGCCTGTCATCTGCGGGGTGCAGCTTCACTCCCTCGGCAACAAAGAGTATCAGCGCCATCAGGATAAGGGCTGAAGCCGTTGAGACCATCACCATTATACTGCGCCGCGGATAGACTTTCTTCTCTGCCACAACAGCCCTGTCGACGATAAGCGTGTAGGGCAGCGTCTGCTGGCTGAGCGCCAGGGCCTCAAGGTACCTCCCGCGGATGAGTCCGAGATAGTCATTCTCCGTTTCGAGGGTTGAATAGGTCTTCAGGGCGGCAGCCCCCTCCAGGCTTATGAGGGTGTCTTCATATTGCCTCACCAGGCGGTCCTGAGCCTCATAGCTGCGGCTGATCTCATCAAGCATGACGGAGGCAGAGTTGCGCTGAAGGTCATTAAAGATCGAATCTGCACGTGAGGCCATATCGTTTGCCATCGCACAGGCCAGCTCCCGGTCACGGTCCCTGACCCTTATCTCCACTGAGCCGAATGAGGTTTTGGAACAGTGGATATACCTCTCCATCTTCCCGGCAATGACCGTGTTGGGATACCTCTCCCCGGGTCTGACATTGTAGTGACTGTCAAGGTCATATCTCTCCTTCAGGTACTCCATCACCTGTTCACTGTTTATTACCTGGATGAGTTTTTCGGTTGCTTCCTCATCGCCGAAAAGTGCCGCTTTCGAAGTTGATTCACCGAGCAGTGTGCGCGCCTCGGTGATATTCGATGAGGGATACAGTGTCACTGTTGATTCGTATAATGGCTTGATCAATAGAGATATAATTGCTGACAAAACAGCTGCAGCCAACCCGGCAATTACGAACTTCGTGAAGTGCCTGATTATAAAATTGACCAGGTCTGTCGAGTCCGGATTGAATTCAGCCCTTATATTCTTCTTCATCGTCTAAGGTATTCGTTCATATCACCCTGATGAGGAAATAACTTTTCTTGCCCTTCTGTACCAGCAGATATCTCTGGTTAAGCAGCTGGTCTGCGGTGACCGCCATGTCAGCATTATCTACCCTGGCCTTGTTCAGGCTGACGCCACCACCCTGGATGAGCCGCCTCAGCTCTCCTTTCGACTCAGCGATTGTGGTGTGAACTGCGCAGAGGTCAGAGACCGTTGCTCCTGCTGCAATGATGTCAGAGCTGATGTCGAACATAGGCACTCCCTCAAATACAGACAAAAAGGTGCTCTCGTCCATGCGTCTCAGCTGTTCCGTAGTTCCCTTGCCGAAAAGAATCTGGGAGGCCTCCACTGCCGCTTCGTAATCCTCCCTCGAGTGAGCCATCACTGTCACCTCCTCAGCGAGCCGCTTCTGCAGGATCCTGAGGTGAGGCTCGGCAATCTGGGCCTTAATGAGATCATCAATCTCGCTTTGCGAAAGCATGGTAAAGATCCTTATGAACTTTCCGGCATCATCGTCAGCCACATTGAGCCAGAACTGGTAGAACTGGTAAGGGGTTGTCTTTGCGGGGTCAAGCCACACGTTGCCGCTCTCGGTCTTACCGAACTTCTGACCGTCACTCTTGGTTATCAGCGGGCATGTCATGGCGAAGGCCTCACCGCCTGTCTTGCGCCTGATGAGCTCGGTGCCTGTGACAATGTTGCCCCACTGGTCGGATCCGCCCATCTGGAGACGGCAGCCATGGTTAGTATAGAGAAACAGGTAATCGGTACCCTGCACCAGCTGGTATGAAAACTCCGTGAACGACATCCCCTGGCCCGTTTCAGAGTCAAGCCTCTTTTTCACTGAGTCTTTAGCCATCATGTAGTTGACAGTGAGATGCTTTCCTATATCGCGGATGAATCCCAGGAAGGAGTATTCCTTCATCCAGTCGTAGTTGTTGACCATCACCGCCCTGTTGGGGGCAATGGAATTGAAGTCGAGAAATTTTTCAAATTGTTTTTTCAGGCACTCCTGGTTGTGGTGAAGGGTCTCCTCGCTGAGCAGATTGCGCTCTTCTGATTTGCCAGAAGGGTCACCTATCATTCCGGTGGCGCCCCCGACGAGCACTATCGGCGTGTGGCCTGCATTCTGAAAATGCTTCAGCATCATCACCCCTACAAGATGCCCGATATGCAGCGAATCGGCTGTAGGGTCAAATCCAACGTAAGCTGAGCTCTTCTCCTTAAGCAGAAACTCTTCGGTCCCTGGCATAATGTCATGTATCATGCCCCTCCATCTCAGCTCTTCAACAAAGTTAATCATCACCTGATTCTGTTTTTTAAGTGACGCAAAGATATCAAAACCACTCAGATGGTAGTATTTCGCGGCTGCTTTTTGTGGCGGTTGAAGCTGTCAATAAGGTCGCCCCCCTCCATAATGGGAAAAATTGAAGGAACAAGGTCCGCGATCGGATTGTAGAGGAAAGATCTGGCTATAGTATTTGAAGGCAGGAAATGCCTCTTCTCGTTTATGGTGTTCAGGAATACGAACAGCACGCTCAGGATCAGCGCAGTCTTCAGCACTCCGAAGACTGCACCGAGGGTCTTTACTACGAACCCCAGCGATATGGCCTTCATCAGTGAATCGATCAGTTTGCCTATGAGATAAATGACAATAACAATGGCTGTGAATGTGACTGCAAAAGCCACTATTCCGGTCCATGATGCCTGCAGGTCAAACCACTCTGAGAGCTTTATGGCCGTCCACCCCGAAAAGTGTATCGCCCCGTAGATGCCCAGTACCAGTGCCGCCAGCTCCGCAATCTCGATGATGAGTCCGTCGATAAAACCCTGTATCAGTCCGAAAGCAAGAATGGCAAGGATGATTAAGTCGATCCAGTTCATAGTTGTTGAGTTTGAGCGTATGAAGTTATGAATTTGAAAGGCAGTAGGCAATAGGCAATAGAGCGAAAGTAGAAGGTAGTAGAGGGGCGAGCGGTAAAATCCCGACATGGTATGTCGGGATCGCGAGCAGAATTTATCACTACTGCCTATTGCCTTGTAAGGCTGAGGACTGGGGACTGTGATGTCAGCCTACCATAGGGATAACATAAAGCTTGTTAACTGACTCCACTGTTTCTTTGATCAGATCGTATCTGAGCGTTTCTGTGTCGAGGACGATGCCCTGAAACCTGCCAAGTGAGCATGAACCGCAATTCAGGTATCTTTTCTTCTTATTCAGATAATAAGTATGATGCGACTCGAGCTTGTGGGTATGTGCAAGGATCACCACATCATTATCCTTCAACAGGTTAAGAGCATAAGTAAGATACTTCAGGGTATTGTACTTCCTGGGCATTGTGCTCAGGCTCTCCTCAACAGCAACTATCCCAAAATATACTTTTCGCAATAAATCGAACCCGGAAAACATCCTTAGCATTGAAAAGCCGAACTTGCTTATGGCACGACCCATTGCTGATCCGTTAAACCAGTCAGCATTGTGTCCGTGTTCAATATGAATAACCTGTCCTGATGAATTGGTTATGCGGTAAAACTCCAGGCCATTGATGTTCAGCAAATCATGGTTCCCGTTTATGAATACGAAATTTCTATCCCGGAAATAGTCCATAAGCATTTTATTGGCACCGGATATCTCCTCCTGGGTGTACTTCAGAAGCTCAAATGTGTCACCGTTAAAGATTATCTTTTCAAGATTATAAAACTCCCGCATCTTCTCAAGGTGCTTGATCAGATCTTCCTGATTCCACCGGAAAGTGCCAAGCCTGTCACAGGCATCGATATGCAGGTCGGAAATTATCAGTATTTTCATGGAACTGATATAAAAACAGACAAATGTGAAAGGATTTTGTAACCGGATAATTACAGAATTATTAAAAAAATGTTATGATTAATGCCTGTCAACCGGATGAAGCAGGGGAAAATGGTTACTTACAAACCAGGGCGGTCAGTATTATTAGTATGATAATGGCCAGAACAAAAGTTATAATTGCTTCTTTCCTTTTTTTTAAATATTTAAACACCTGTTTACCGGATTTTACCGCAAGAAATGACAAAAGTGAGTACTTAACAATGTGACTAACAATAGTTATCGTAACCAGTAGAAGGAAGGGCCTTTCAAATACTCCGGAGGTGACAGCGAATATGCCGTATGGGATAGGTGTGAAAGAGCCCAGGAAAAGAATCCAGATGTGCCACCTCGAAAACAGATCGCCTGCTCTTTCATAAGCATTGACGGAAAAGCCCGGAACATGTTCAAAAATGAAGAGGGCTAACCTTGTAAAATCGCCTTCAGGACTGATCCAGGCTAACCTGCCGGTAAAGTACCCGGCTATGGTTCCCGAAACTGTTCCCAGAGTGGTCAATAGAATTAATTTCCCCGCCTTCTCCGGAAAAAGAAGGACTACACCAATAAAAAGTGTCGCAACAGGAAAAGGCCATACTGAAGCATCCGCAAATGCACCGGCAAAAAGAATCCAGTGAATCCAACCCGGATTGGGCCGGTCTGACAGGGCTGCTTTAATACCAAAAAATGGATGCTTCACGTTTCTAAGTGCCAAAAATGCAAATATATTTTGCTGAGATCAATTTAATGCTGTTCTGGATGTTACTGTTTTGTTAAAAGCAGAAAACCGGCTAACAGAATTAAAACGCACTATTAATCAAACCCGCTTCTATATTTGATAATGACACTATTATGCCCATCCCGGCAACAATTTTTCATCCAGGACTGAACCAATCACTATCTTTGAGGTGCCGGATGAGAAACGGTATGAATTATGGATGTGATTGCCATTTTCGATGTAGGGCATAGCAGCAAAAGACTCCTCCTTTTTGACTACGGACTAAATATCGTACACCAGGAAGAGAAGATATTTACGGATATTCTTGACGGGAAGGGTATCCCGTGTGATGAGATCAGCCCAATCACCGCCTGGATGAAATCGCGCCTCACTAACTTGATCCGGACAGGTGATTATGAAATTAAGGGGTTGAATTTTACCGGTTCGGGATCATGCCTGATCCATATCGATAAAACAGGCAGTTGGGTGGGCTCCGAAGACGAGGGCATTATGCAGGACAGAACCAGCCCGGAGGTTTTTGAAATCAATATTGAGGGACAATCAGTCAGGACAGGTTACGGAGTGAGGAATACCTCAGCATCAATGATCCCTTACCTGAAGGGCACCGACAAGCCATTCATACTGGTCTCCACGGGAGCCTGGTGCACATTCATGAATCCTTTCGATACGGAACAGCTGACACAGGAAGAGTCGGGTAATGAAAACATCTCCCTGTTAAACATTGAAGGGCTGGCGGTGAAGACCTCCCGGACACTTTTAGGCGAGATCCATGACCTGAACGTCGCAAGGCTCGATGACCGCTTCGGCGTTACCGGTGAACTGTTCAAGACTATTAAAATCAAAAGCAAGAAGATCAGGAAGCTACTTGATTCGAGGCACGGCCGAATCTTCTTCCGTCACGGAATACCTCCCGGCTATGTTGATGAGCAGGCCGACCTGTCTCATTTTCTGACATACGCTGACGCCTACCACCAGATGATATTTGACCTGGTTGATCACTGCCTGGATTCATACAGGGTGGTAATACCTGCCATTGATACCACAGAGATTGTATACATTACGGGAGGCTTTGCCCGTAATGACACCTTTGTTCGCGTCATGGCCGCCCGGATGCCTGACAAGAGAGTCTATGCCAGCGTTGTAGAAAATGCAACCGCACTGGGAGCAGCAATGAAAATCTATGAAAGCACCTTTGGCACCGGTCTTCCGCCTGTCTACCTCGGACTGAAAGCAATAATTGATAATGACTGACCTATGACAAAGAAATCTATTCTATCAATTGCGCTGTTTGTGATATGCCTTGCCCTGCCGGCACAGGTTGCCGTAACCGGACTGCTCACTGAAAACATGACCGATCCCATTGGCATTGATGCTGACCATCCACGGTTCTCCTGGCAACTGATGACTGACAAAAGGAATGTCACACAGATGGCATATGAACTCAGGGTATCTGACGGCGCAAAAACAGTCTGGAACACCGGAAAGGTAAATTCAGGCCAGTCGGTTCACATTACCTATGCCGGTGAGCCTCTTGAACCAGGAACGAGTTACAGCTGGCAGGTCAGGGTGTGGGATAACAGCGGCAAACGGTCAGGGTGGAGCCTTCCGGCAAAATTCCGGACCGGCCTCCTTGACGGAGACGGGTGGAAAGCAAAATGGATCGAGCCGGGCTATGCCGAAGACACTGTAATGAGGCCAAGCCCGCTGATGAGAAAGGAGTTCACGATTAAGGGGAAGGTTGCAGAAGCAACTGCATATATTACAGCCCATGGGATATACCAGGCAGAGCTTAACGGGAAGCGCGTCGGAGATGCCTTCCTGACCCCCGGATGGACCTCCTACGGCAAGCGTCTGCAGTACCAGGCATATGATGTGACTTACCTGCTTAAAAGTGGCCCTAACGCCGTGGGGGTAATGCTTGGCAGCGGATGGTACCGGGGCAATATCGGCTTTAGTAATAATATTAACTTTTATGGAAGTGATATCGCTCTCCTGTGCCAGATTGATATCACCTATTCCGACGGCTCCTCTGAAAGTATAATCTCTGACGGCTCTTGGAAATCATCGACCGGAGCGGTACGCTATTCAGAGATCTACCACGGGGAAATATATGACGCCAGGCTGAAGAAGGAGGGATGGACACTCCCGGGCTACAATGATGCCTCCTGGGATGGAGTGAAAGTTGCGGCTCATGACATGAACGTACTGATAGCCACGCGAAACGAACCGGTAAAAAAGCACGAATCCTTTATTCCCGTCAAGATCATTCAGACACCGGCCGGAGAGCAGGTCCTCGACTTTGGCCAGAACCTCGTAGGGTGGGTTCAGATGAAGGTGAGAGGCAGTGCCGGCGACAGTGTCATACTTTCACATGCCGAAGTGATCGACAGAGACGGAAACTTTTATACCGCCAACCTGCGCTCGGCCAAAGCCCGGGATATATATGTCCTCAAAGGGGGCGGGGAGGAGTTTTTCGAGCCTCATTTCACATGGCACGGCTTCAGGTATCTGAAGGTCGAGGGATATCCCGGCCGGATCAGACCGGAGGACTTTACCGCCGTTGCCCTCTATTCAGCAATGAAGCCTACGGGTTCGCTCGAAACATCGGACAGCCTGATAAACCGGTTGCAACACAACATACAATGGGGACAGAAGGGCAACTTCCTTGATGTGCCCACCGATTGTCCACAGCGCGACGAGAGGCTCGGCTGGACGGGTGATGCCCAGGCTTTCTCCCGCACCGCAGCATTCAATATGAACGTAAACAGCTTTTTTGCCAAATGGCTGAAGGATTTGGATGCGGACCAGGTTGAAGGCAAAGTGCCGCACGTGGTTCCCAACGTACTGGGACCCGGATCGGTAAACAGTACCGGCTGGTCCGATGTGGCAACGATAGCACCATGGAATATGTACCTGGTCTACGGCGACCGGCAGCTGCTTGAACAACAATACGGGTCAATGAAGAACTATGTTGAGAGTATCAGGAACACGGCCAGAGACGACCTGTGGAATTCCGGATTCCATTACGGCGACTGGCTCTTCTACAGGCCTGACGATGACAACATCGGGATAGCTGCCGTGAGCGACAAGTACCTCATTGCGCAGTGCTTCTACGCTCACTCGGTGCAACTGCTGATAAACGCCGCACGTGTACTGGGGATTGAAGAAGATGCCGCATCGTACAGTGAGATGCTAAGCCGTATCAAGGATGCGTTCATGAAAGAGTATGTCACTCCGAACGGCCGCCTGGTGTCGGGAACACAGACAGCATACGTTCTGGCGCTCAACTTCGACATGCTGCCTGAGGAGCTCAGGGAACAGGCAACCGACCGTCTGGTAACCAACATTAAATACTACGGACACCTGACCACAGGCTTCCTGGGCACACCCTACCTGTGCCATGTTTTAACACGCTTCGGTCATACCGACCTGGCATACGATCTTCTGTTACGTAAAGACTACCCCTCATGGCTCTATCCCGTGACAATGGGAGCTACCACAATCTGGGAGAGATGGGACGGACAAAAGCCTGACGGCACCTTCCAGACGCCCGGAATGAACTCCTTTAACCACTATGCATACGGAGCTATAGGCGACTGGATGTACCGTATCATGGCAGGACTGGACACGCGCGCAGAGGGGCCTGGTTACAAGGAAAGTATAATCAAGCCTCATATCGGTGGGGGATTGACACATGTCTCGGCAAGCCTAGAAACCTATTACGGCACTCTGAGCTGCTCATGGAAGATTGAGGATGAAAAACTCACGCTGGATGTTGAGATTCCGGCCAATACAACTGCAACCGTTTACATCCCGGCAGATAATCCGGAGTCCATCCTCGAAGGCGGCCGGCCACTGGCAGAGGTCGGGAAGATCCTTATCGCAGGCAGTGAAGATGGCTGGGTGGTGGTGAAGCTTGGATCTGGCAGGTACAGCTTTCAGAGGGGAGATTTATTGAACAAATGAACTGAAATCGCCTGCTCGCAGGCTATCCCTTGCTCATTTACCGGAAGGGTACGGTCTCTGCAAAGAGGCTAATTAATAGTTATTCTGTAGCCAACTGAAAATGTTACGGGTAGCAGCTCGCGCTCAAATCTCACGGCATAATGAACTTTCAAATTATTGATGTATTCCTGAACTTTAGAGCTTCGGAGAGGAAAATTCAATCCAAGAGTGATGTAATCATCATTGAACGACCATGGCCTGATGTCAATGCCGGCGCCAATAGTAAAGCCATGGAATACTTTTGAAAGTTCCCTGTTGTTTTCCACGATGATGGCGGCGTTGTAACCGTACATGACAAGTGGAGATAGAGCTATGTGGCTACTGCTGGTCCCCAGGGCAATCCTGAATTTCAGTCCGAGGTTGTACCCTACCCCCACGAAGTTGTACCCGAGGCCGAAAAACACTCCTAAGGTCTGATAGGGATAGTACAGAATACTCCCTCCTAAACCTCCATAATCCTGACCAAGACCAAATCCGATCGATGTCCTGTCCAATGATACGATAGAATTGGATTTCAGGATGACACTATTCAGTTTGCTTACAGGAATCTCCTTGGCTTTCCGGGTTGTATCCGACACACTGCCAGCCCGGATAACTTCCGGGGCAGGCACTGAGTCCGTTTTGACCGTTTTGACCGGACGATTTACAGTCGTTACCACCACCGGTTCCTGCGCCCAAATAACACCGGAGGTGGCAAGTATAATAGTTACAGCAAGAATAAAGGACCTGGTTCCTTTGATGACTAAAATGCCCGATCTGTAACGGTTGCCATTAGAATGGCCCTGAATATTCCTCATCCCGGAAGGTTTTGTATCCAAATTTAAACAGAAATATTCCCTTGCCGTAATAAATTTACAGGAAACTCCAGACCAGCGGCAGATTCCTTATCTATAAAGTGCCATTTTCTGATCTGTGGCTCATTTTTCAGACTTCCAGGCCCAGAGCTCTCAGATCGATCCTAAGCTGTTCGGCGGAGCGGAAATGAAATGAATGGAATCCCAGTTCCCCGGCAGCATCAGCATTGGGTTTGTTGTCATCGATATAAACCGATTCCGCAGGATTGATATTGTATCTCTCCATCAGAACACGGTAGATGGCATGATCCGGCTTGAGCAGCTTCTCGAACCCTGAGACCACAAGACCGTCAAACTGCTTCATGAAACCATAACGTTCGTAAGCATGAGGGAAGGCCTCATGTGACCAGTTGGAAAGGGCGTAGATGGGCATTCCGGCCGATTTAAGCTCCTGGAATATCTTAACCGTCTCACTGAGCTCCCCGCCCAGCATCTCTGTCCAGCGGCCATAATACATGGCAATTTTGTCACTGTACTCCGGGTATTTCGCCGAGAGTTCGGCGGTGGCCACGCTGAACAGTTTACCACCGTCTTGCTGAACGTTCCACTCATAGGTGCAGATATTGGAGAGGAACCACTCCATCTCCTCCTCGCTCTCAAATACCTTTCTGAAAAGATGTCTCGGGTTCCAGTCCAGCAGGACTCCCCCGATATCAAATACTACGCTTTTGATTATTGCCATTGCCTGAAATTTCAGGCACAATATTAGTCATTTTTCCCGGCACGGGAAACTAGTGTTTTAGCTCATTAATCGTCTCCGTGGGGATGAGTGCCCTGCTCTCCTCCTTCACTTTGATACTCTTTGCGAGAGAGAAGGTGCTGCTTTGCCGTATGTCCCTTGAAGAGGCTCCTGCCTTAACCGTATATTCTCCGGCCGCGGCCATCCAGGCCGACAATGAGGGGTCAAATGACGCAAGAGACCTCGGTGTCAGATCAAAGGTAAGGGTCTGAACCTCACCGGGAGCGAGGGCCCTGGTCTTGCCAAAGCCTTTCAGTTCCGATGAGGGTTTGTCAAGACCGCCTGACGGAGCAGAAAGATATAGCTGAACGACCTCACGACCTGCCACCTCTCCGGTATTCTTCACATCAATACTTACGGTAAGCCGGTTCCGGAATTTATCCGAGCTGAGAACAAGATTGGAATACTCGAATGATGTGTATGAGAGCCCGTAGCCGAACTCATATGAAACGGGCACCTCGAAGGTACTGTAATACCTGTATCCGACATAAATACCCTCTTCATAGACAACCTCCGAAAAACGGGGGTTCATGAAAGAGGCCACAATGTCATTCCCTGCAGTGTCAATCTTCTCCGTCTCAATCATCCTGCCAGGGAAGTTGCCTGCTGATGGAACATCTCCATACTTTATGGGGAAGGTGGCAGTGAGCTTTCCTGACGGATTGACCTTGCCGCTGATGATGTCAGCAACAGAGTTACCCGTCTCCTGCCCTGCCTGCCAGGCAAGCAGTATGGCATCTGGAATATCCTTCCAGCTGGCAGTCTCAATCACGCCACCGATATTCAGGATGACAACGGCTTTCTTGCCAGCCTCGCGGAAGGCGTCACAAACGTTCCTTATCATGGCTGCCTCGGACACAGAAAGGTTGAAGTCATCCTCTATATTCCGGTCGAAGAACTCGCCGGAGTTCCTGCCGATGGTTATCAATGCCACGTCAGCCTCGGCCGCCGCCCTGCGTGCAAGCAGGATGTCAACCTCCATCTCGGGGATCGGTTTTGAGGGCATAAAGGGTTTGACAGGAGGCAGCTTTGCCTTTTCGGCTTCCATATATTTCCTGTATCTCTCCAGCAGGTCCTCGTGAAGGTCGTAACCTGCTCCCCTGAGCCCGTCGACCAGTGACACGCTGTAGGCCTCATTGACGTCACCGCTGCCGGTGCCGCCGGTGACGATCTCGAGCGATGTCTTTCCAAAGGCTGCTATAATGCGTGTCTCCTCAGCAAGAGGAAGAGCCCCGCGTTCGTTCTTCAGGAGCACCATTCCCTGAGTGGCTGCCTCTCTTGTCACTTCGGCACTGGCCCTGAGGTCAGGCTTGCCGGAGTATTCGTAACCTTTGTATCTGGGTGACCTGATGAGTATCTGCAGTATCCTTTCGATATTCCTGTCGACCACAGCGACATCAAGTGTGCCCTCTTTAATGGCCTTGAGTATGGCTTCGGCCTGCATGGGCAGGCCCGGCATGATCAGGTCATTTCCTGCATTCATCATGGCCACCGGGTCTCTGCCTCCGAACCAGTCGGTCATGACAAAACCCTCGAAGCCCCAGTCATCACGCAGGACCTTTGTCAGCAAGTCGTGATTCTCCGGCGCATAGGTGCCGTTGATCAGGTTGTATGATGACATCACCGTCCATGGCTGTGACTCTTCCACGGCAATACGGAATCCCTCGAGGTAGATCTCCCTCAGGGCTCTCTCGCTCACAATGGTTTTGAGGGCATTACGATTGGTCTCGGCATTATTGGCTGCAAAATGCTTTATTGAGGTGCCGACATCCTTTGATTCGACACCGTTGACCATTGCCGCAGCCATTTTACCGGTGAGATAGGGATCTTCTGAATAGTATTCGAAGTTCCTTCCGCAGAGAGGATTACGGTGAATATTCATTCCCGGTCCAAGCAGTATATCTGCACCGTATTCCAACACCTCGCTGCCCATAGCCTCTCCTACCCTGGCGATCAGGCCGGTATCCCATGATGAGGCCAGCAGTGTGGCAACAGGGAAGGCCGTACAGTAATATGTGGCTGTGTCACCGGGTCTGACGGGGCTGATTCGCAGTCCGGCAGGGCCATCGGCAAGCACCATAGGTGTTATACCGAGGTCAGCCAGCTCATAGGTCGTTCCGGCCGCTCCCGGCACCAGGCTCTGTGTCTGACCCACTACAGGAGCTCCGGGGCTGCTAACAAAACCCTCCGTATTCAGGCCGAACCCGCTCATGCCGGTGCCGGTTACAAAATATGCCTTCTCTTCAAGGCTCATGCCTTCAATCCATCCGGTAATCTTCTCTGCATCGGCCGGCGATGAGACCTCTTGCGGCACCTGAGGGCCGCATCCTGCAAGAACAATAACAGCTAGCGCCATTATCGGTACTAAGACTTTTTTCATGGTTCATCTATGTTTTTATACGTTCCAACGGGTCTGCCCCTTCGGGCCTTGACAGGTAAATCCATAAAGTTAAAAAAAACCGTCAGCGGCATGCAGTGAACTGCATCTGGTCGCTGTCATACTTCGTGACAACACTGTTAATATTTTTCATTGCAGGCTGATTACTCCTGAAGCACTAAGGGACCCTGCATCAGCTTCATTTAACTTCCAGTTTTTGTCAAAATTTCCATCAATTATTGGGTTATCAGGACTATCTTTAAAGAGGATAAAATCACCGAAGTTCTTCAGTACCTCAATTCTGGAACCCATGAATGCCAGACCGCCCTGGCCGGGTGCCGCTTTAGGAGAAGTCCACCAGGGTAGCCCTGAGTTAACAAGTATATAATGCCGGTTCATTGGGAAAATATAGACAAGGCCGTAACCATCCGCACCAGTATTCAGATGGATGGGCAGTTTATCGGAGAATTTATCAATAATGGCATTTGTCTCCCTGGTGCCGAAGAGAATCAGGTTTGAGGTGACATAGTCACTCTGCCTCACCTCCCTGTCGGATACTACGCGCGGGAAGACCATTATCCGGCCTCCCATACCTGACCAGTCGGCAGCGGCGGCGGCCTGGGCCCTCCGTGCTGCAAGCTCTTCCTTTGACGGATTGCCTCCAGTGCCGTAGACGTATATATGACAACCGGCAACCGCCTCATAAAGAGGCCCTTCTGCCCCCGGCTGCTTTGATGTGAGTCCCGGGGTGAATTTCCTGTTAGCCCATCCGTTCTCCGATTTTGTGAAGGAGATTGCATCGGCGCTCTTAAGCGAAAAAGACCTCCCGTCAACTTTGACTGTAACCTTTCTGGAAGAGTTAAACTGCGAATGGCCGTCAAGGTTCAGGGTGAATGCACCCAGTCCTGACGTGGAGACCTCAACGGTGTTGGCAGCCGTGAACTTTGCATCAACAGTTGCCATCTCACCCGGGGTCAGGTCATCAATTTTCACCCAGTAAGCCTTGTGGTACTTGAACCATTGTGTGCTGAATTTAACCTGTTCAGGAAAAAGGTCTCTTTTGAACTGCGAGAACCATTCGAAGATGAAGGCGTCTTTATACGCCCATTCCCAGCTGTTGTGACCAACACCCGGGTACTCCGCGTAATCAAGTCGCTTTGCCGAGGTTATGAGCCTGGCTTTCCAATCCTGCGCTGTCTTAAACAGGAAATCCTTGTCGCCTATAAAAAGATGAACCGGCAGGTTTCCGGCATTTCCTGCAAGCTCAAGGGTGCCATCCGGCGGGGCGGGACAGACGGGAGCGATGGCTGCCCAAATGTCAGGGCGCGTCAGGCCAAGCCACAGGGTGCCGCCGCCTCCCATTGAGAGACCCGTGAGGTAAATCCGGTCTTCATCTATCCGGAAGCGCGACTTAAGGTCATCAATCATATCATATACATCCTGCTCCGGGATACCCTGGTACCCGGCGGTGCCGCGTGCAAGCGGGGCGGCAGCTATGTAACCGACAGCCCTGAACTCAGGCCAGTATCGTGTTGCTTCGATATCATTCTCAAAGGGTACGTTGCCGGGCTTAATGAAGTCATAGCCCTGACTGTTGCCGACGCCAAAGAGACGCCTCATCCCCAGCCGGTGATTTGACCAGGCCCCGTGCAGGAAGACAACCAGCGGATAGCTTTTCGACTCATCGAAATTCTCCGGGATATAAACCGAATATGGCTGGTCTGTATCATCCACGGATGAGAAGAAGGAGAGATCCTGCGGACCGGCTTTAAGTCGCTGGGCCTCTGCATTCATCAATCCGAAAACAGATATTACCATTGCAATCACAACGACACGGACAGGAGCAATGACATGTTTCATTTTCATTTCATTTTAGCGCCTTAAATTACTACAGTTTTGTCAAACGACCGCAACAGAGAAAAATTTTTGAGAATAATTTGAAACAATGAAAAACCAGTTGTCCAACTTCAAACTTTCCCGTGGCTATTCCTTCTGGAAATTGGATAAACCGGAGATGTGGGTTATATTTGATGCAATGCAATTTTAAGAAAAAGTGACTGTCAACGATATCGAACTGGCTGAAAGACTGAGAAAGGGCGACCTGGAGGCATTCGACCTGATCTATGACATGTATGCAGGGAAACTCCATGCATTCGCCATGAAATATCTCAGGTCATCTGCCGAAGCTGAAGAGCTGGTGCAGTCGGTCTTTCTTAAAGTATGGGAGAATCATCGCAAAATAGACAGGGAGCTTTCGTTCCGCGCATACCTCTTCACCATCGCCTATAACGATATTTGCAAACTCTTCCGGAGACAGAGCTATCTTCAGAAATATGTGATTGAAACGTTGTATGAAAACAGAATCTCAACATCTGCAACTGAAGAGGGTTATGAGTACCAGTCTGTTCTCGTGGCGGTGCAAAGATTACTGGATTCTATGCCTGAATCTCAGCGAAAAGCATTCGTCATGGGCAAAATCGAAGGGAAATCCTCCAGGGAGGTTGCTGCCGAACTAGGCCTTTCTCCCGGTACGGTCGATAATTACATATCCGGTACACTTAAAATCCTTCGCAGCAAAATCAACAGGGAAAACCTTCCGGTGATCCTGTTTATCATTCTTTTTCTGCTTTAAAAAACCGTTGGCACTTCCACGGTCAAAAATATTTTACTCTTTTCTATGAGATTTTTACCTCCCGTGGATATTAGATATAACGGGAGTGAAAAACAGTCACACCCGTTAATAAATGGAGCAAAATGAAATTAAGCAAAGAGGACGGCGAGAAAATTTTAAATTACGTTAACGGCATTGCCGGAGAGACGGATTCAGGTGAGGTTAGGGGAATGTTCTCAGCCGGTGAAGACAATGAACAACTTAAGAGTTTCATAGCAGATGACTGGAACGGGTTCATGAACAGTGATATCACAACGGGGAAAGAGCTAAGACCCCTGCTTGACAGTATACATCATCAGATAAGGCTTGACGAGTTTAAACACAACAAAACCTTTGTAAGGAAACTATCGGGTTTCTATGCCAGGGCTGCTGCCGTAATATTGATTCCACTGCTTTTAGGTACAGGATTTCTTCTGCTCAGAGGAATGGCCGGCGATACCGGTAAGGATGCTGTTGCATCAATCTATGCCCCCGCCGGCTCGCGGGTTGCATTCTCGCTGCCTGACGGAACTGAAGGGATGCTGAACAGCGGATCAACACTGAGCTACTCAATGCCTTTTGAGAAGAAGAGGAACGTGGCGCTGATTGGCGAAGCATGGTTTGATGTGACACCAGACGTGAAACACCCATTCCGGGTTGACGCCGGCAAACTTGATCTGACTGTCCTGGGGACTTCCTTCAATGTCAATGCATACCCTGATGAAAATTATACCGAAGTGGTACTGGAGACCGGGAGCATATTGGTTAACTGCGGACAGTACAAAGAGGGTATGGTAATGCAGCCTTCTGAAAGACTTGTTTACCGTAATACACAAATAACCAGAACCAACACCGACCCATCCAAGTATTCGTCATGGACTGAGGGCAAACTTGTATTCAGAAGCGACTCCATGTCAGAGGTGGCAAGGAGGTTGGAAAGATGGTACAACGTCAAGGTGGAACTGATTGACAGTGATCTGGAAAACTACTCCTTCCGGGCTACATTCGAGGATGATCCTCTTGAAGAAGTACTAAAGTTCTTAAGCATGACCTCACCCTTAAGATACGAGATCACCCCGCGTGAAATTATGGCTGACTCAACCTACTCAAAGAGCACTGTAAAAATATACCTGAAATAAAAATTCCTTAACCAAACCTCCAACCCCATGAAAAAAATCAACAGCCCTTAACCCACAAAAAAAAGGAAATCGCTGCAACGATTTCCTGAAAAAACATCATTTAAGATATTTTTTAACCTGAAAACTTACAAAGTTATGAAAAAAACCAAGCTCCGGGGGAACGCATTTGACCACCCCCTGAAAAAAATCCTTCTAACGATGCGTATAGTATTTGCACTTATGGTACTGGGGATCATGCAGGCGCATGCGACAGACGCATACTCCCAGAAGACAAGACTGTCACTCGATATCACCGACGCACAGCTGGTGACAGTGCTTGACAAGATTGAGGAAGAGACAGAATTCTTTTTCCTCTATAACGAAAAACTGCTCGATACCGAAAGAAAGGTCTCAATCACTGCCGATAATGTGGTTATCGATGTGGTGCTCGACAGGCTTTTTGCCGGGACTGATGTGACACATACAATCATTGACAGGAAGATCATCCTCGCTCCCGGCTATCTTACAGAAGTAAACGGGTTGCAGCAGTTGAAGGTATCGGGGAAAGTCACCGGTACAAAGGGCGAACCGCTTCCTGGTGTGACAATTGCCGTCAAGGGAAAGATAATGGGTACTGCCACTGATATGGAAGGAACATTCTCACTTGACAATGTTGTTCCTACAGACATCCTTGTGTTCTCATTTATAGGAATGAAGAACGAAGAGATTCCCGTTGGGTCGCAGACCTACTTTGAGATTGTTATGACCGAAGAACTTATTGGCATGGATGCCGTCGTTGTGACTGCACTGGGTATAAGAAGGGAGGAAAAAGCTCTCGGATATGCTGTTCAGAAAGTGTCAGGTGACGCCGTCACAACCGTTAAGGGTATTGACGTCGGAACCTCACTCACCGGTAAGGTTGCAGGCCTGATGGTAAAGAACAGCAGCGAGTTTACGGCAGAACCCCAGATACTCCTTCGTGGGGAGTCTCCTCTTATTGTCATAGACGGTGTACCCTATGGTAATATGACCCTCAGGGATGTTCCATCAGACGATATTGAAGACATCAGCGTTCTCAAAGGATCAACAGCTTCAGCCCTTTACGGTTACAGAGGAGGAAGCGGTGCCATCATGATTACAACAAAAAGGGGTGGCGCAGCCAGGGGACTAACCGTTTCTGTTAACAGCAATTCAATGTTCACGGCCGGATTCCTTGC
>DCSU01000148.1 GCA_002325785.1 Bacteroidales bacterium UBA1458
TTTAGAACACACACTTGCGGCGAGTTACGTATTGCCAATGTAGGACAGAAACCCACTTTGGCCGGTTGGGTGCAACGTACCCGAAGAATGGGCGGAATGACTTTTGTGGATATACGTGACCGTTACGGTATTACACAATTGGTATTGAATCAGGACGTTAATGCCGAATTATTCGAAATTGCCAACAAGCTAGGTCGTGAATTCGTTATTCAGGTAACTGGTGAAGTGGCCGAACGCAGCAACAAAAATCTGAAGATGGCTACGGGCGAGATAGAAATCATCGCTGAGACAATTGATATACTGAATACTTCCGACACCCCTCCATTCACCATTGAGGAGAATACCGACGGGGGAGACGAGCTCCGGATGAAGTACCGTTACCTTGACCTGCGCCGGCAGAATGTACGCTCGAATATTATACTGAGACATAAGATGGCCCGGGAGGTGAGGCGTTACCTCGACGGGGAGGGATTCATAGAGGTGGAGACGCCTGTACTGATTAAGTCAACTCCTGAGGGTGCACGCGACTTCGTTGTGCCGTCACGGATACATAACGGCGAGTTCTATGCCTTGCCGCAAAGTCCTCAGACATTCAAGCAGTTGCTGATGATTGCCGGGTTCGACAAGTATTTCCAGATTGTAAAGTGTTTCCGTGATGAGGATTTGCGGGCTGACCGCCAACCTGAGTTTACTCAGATAGACTGCGAGATGTCATTCATTCACCAGGAGGACGTCCTGAACACTTTTGAGGGGCTGGCACGGCATCTGTTCCGTGAGGTTAAAGGACTGGAGTTCGGGGAGAAGTTTCCGCGCATACCCTATGACGAGGCCATGAGCCGTTACGGTTCGGATAAGCCGGACATCAGGTTTGACATGTGCATCACAGAGATCACGGAGGCTGTCAAGGGGAGGAACTTTGCGCCGTTTGAGCAGGTAGCCTATGTTGGTGCAATCTCCGCACCGGACTGCGCAGGCTGGTCGCGCAAGCAGCTCGATGAGATCACCGAGTTCGTCAAGCGTCCGCAGATAGGGGCTAAGGGACTGGTATGGGCAAAAGTGGAGGCCGACGGAACCGTCAGATCATCGGCTGACAAGTACTACAGTCCTGACGACCTCGCAAACCTGGCACTCATGACAGGCTCTGACGCGGGAGATTTGATCCTGATGATGGCAGGTCCGAGGGAGAAGGCCCTCTCTGCACTGGGTGAACTTCGCCTTGAGATGGGCAGGAGGCTGGGGCTTCGCGATGCATCTGTTTATGCCCCGCTGTGGGTGGTCGACTTCCCGTTGCTTGAGTGGGATGAGGAGACGATGCGGTTCTATGCGAAGCACCATCCCTTCACCTCACCGAAGCCTGAGGACCTGCAGTACATGGAGAGCGATCCGTTCAGGGTGCGGGCAAACGCTTATGACCTGGTCATTAACGGCACCGAGATAGGAGGCGGATCAATCCGGATCCATGACCCTGAGACACAGTCGCTGATGTTCAAAACCCTCGGGTTCACCGCAGAGGAGGCACAGAAGCAGTTCGGTTTCCTGCTCAATGCCTTCAGGTTCGGCGCCCCGCCGCACGGTGGCATCGCCTTTGGCTTCGACAGGTGGACTGCAATAATGGGGGGATCGGATACTATCCGTGACTATATCGCCTTCCCGAAAAACAATCAGGCACGTGACGTGATGATTGACACGCCTTCCACAATCAAGCAGGAGCAGCTCAACGAGCTGGGGATTGAGATCAAAAAGGATAAAGCCGGTTCATGAGAGGCTGTCCCGGGGTGCCGGACCGCCGGGCTGCCGGGCATGAGGCTGCCTGAAATTTACTCCCTGGCTTTGAAGGGTGCTTTCTTCGCGGAAGTCCTGGATTCCTGAGGCTTAAGAAATGGTATTGAGAAACAGAAGAGCGATCCTTCTCCCGCGGTTGAGATGAGCCAGATTGTGCCGCCCAGGAGTTCGGTGTAGGCCTTTGATATTGACAATCCGAGACCGGTACCGCTGTACTGTTTCGAGTTTGGACCCTCAACCTGGAAGAACCTCTCGAACACTTTCTGCTGATTCTCAGGTGCTATGCCGATACCGGTGTCCGAGACGAAGAACTCAACGGTTTCACCTCGCACAACATACCCAAGTTCAATCCTTCCTTTACGTGTGAATCGTAGTGCATTGTTAAGCAGGTTGGAGAAAATCTGTATTACCTTGGTCTCATCGGTCATCACATTGGCCTCTTTGTCATCGAGGTGGGTGGTGTAATTCAGTAACAGTTCCTGCTGCTGTGCCCTCAAACGGTACTGCTCATGCAGATGCCTGATCATGGTGTTCAGGTTGACATTGGTGCGATTGAGTTTGACCTGGCCCGTTTCGATATTGGAGATGTCAACAATGTCTGTAATGATAGAGAGCAGCTGGTTGCTCGACTGATAAATTATGTCGATGTACTGACGGCGGCTTTCATCATCAGTGTCAGGCGAGTCAAGCAGGGTGGTGAAGCCCACGATAGCATTCATCGGGGTGCGGATCTCATGGGAGATGTTGTGCAGGAAGGCAGTCTTTAGTTTATCGCTCTGCTCTGCCTTGTTTTTTGCCCTGATCAGCTCCTCCTCTATCTTTTTTCTTTCGGTTATATCGGAGATGAACCCCTCGAGTGCAACCAGTTGGTCGCTTTCGTAATATCCGCGTCCTCTCTCCCAGACCCATTTGGTGTTTCCTGAAGAAGTAATGATGCGGTATTCGATGGTGTAGAGATAGCCGGTGTCCAGGGAGGTGTGAATCTCATTCCAGATTCTTTGCAGATCCTGTGGGTCAATGATCGATCCAAATGTTCTTATCTTACTGTCTATAAACTCGTTAGGTAAGTATCCGGCCAGCTCGTAGATGCCGTCACTAATGTACTGCATTGTCCAGTCTTTGTCGTTGCTGCAGCGGAAGACCACACCTCGAAGGTTGTTGATGATGGTGCTCAGTTTCTTGTTGCTCTCCTTCATCTCCTCCTCGGTGCGTTTACGTTCGGAGATGTCGCGTCCGATGCTCTGGTAAAATTGTACTCCGTCTACCTCCACGCTGTAAGCGCTTATCTCTATCGGGAAGGTTGAGCCGTCGCTGCGTTCATGAACGGTTTCGATATAAGAGGAGCCGAGCTCATTGAGGTTCTGGACATGCTTTTGAAGCAGCGGAGCTTCGTAAGGTGTGCGGATTTGGGAGACATTCATCCCGATAAGCTTCTCGCGGGGATAGCCGTATGTTTTTACGGCGCGCTCATTCGCCTCTACTACATTCAGGTTACTGTCTATCAGCAGTATGATATCGTTGCCGTGTTTCATCACGATATCGAAGTGTTTTATGATGGCCTGGCGGTTCAGGTCCTCGCGGTATTTTTCGCGGATGTAGCGGGCTCTGGTCGATTTAATTATCAGGTATGCGATGCTTGCCAGGGCAAGGTAGACGAGGCCCATGATAAGCCAGAGCATGGTTATCTCGCGCATGAACCTTTCGAGTATCTCTTCTGTCTCCTTCTTGGCGACAAGGTACCATTGCGTACCAGCCACCTTTTTGACTGAGGCCACCACCTCTGTGCCGGTGTAGTCAGTGTAGGTCCTGGCTGCATTTCCCTCCATGGGAGGGTTGATGGCGCTGAGCTCCATTTCGCCGGTGGCTAAGGTGACAGGTCGGTCATAGCCTGCCAGTCGTGAGCCGTTGAGGTATACGACAGAGTCGCCCTCAAACCTGAACAGGATGCATTCAGAGGTGCTGCCCGGGGTGGGCCATTCGGAGAGCATCGGGAAGAGTTCCTTCTCAGGATCAATGCGGATCACCAGCACACCGGCAAGTATCGTGTCGTTCTCGAGCGGCATGCGCATGGGGATGAGCAGGTCAAGGTGGAGGTATGATACCACTTTAGCTGTGTGAAGGTCGGACATTGAGATGACCGGGTTGGAGATGGCGGCAGTGATGTTTTTCCTGAGGAAGTCGCCGATAATTCCCTCCGATGCAGGTACAGCGAGGCCGGGATTGCCGCCGGCGTCAACAAGCACGGCACCGCCGAAATCATAGTTCTCTATCAGCGTATTCAGAAGCTTTTCCAGTCTCGATTTCTCCCACATCGCGTTTTCCTTGATGAACATGGCATCTATGTTTTCCACCAGGGTGATATTCTCATGGATGAGCCGGGCGTCATTTAGTCTTTCTCGTTTCCAGCCGGCGATCTGTTCGGACTTCAGGCGGGCGATGGCTTCCATCTCCGTCTCGGCATCATTGAGTATTCGCTGTTTCTCGCCCGACGAATAGAGTACAATCACGGTTGTGAGCACGGCGGCAGTGAACAGCAGCACGCTGATAGAGGTCCAGGGGAAAGGCGATTTGTTGCTCTTGTTTTTCATCTGGTTCCTTCGGTTTCTATTCCAGCCGGGCCATGAAGATAAGAAATTGTCAAATATTCAACCTGTGAGGCAGGTTAATATTGTGTCAGAATGGAAAATAAAGTTACGGGTCTCAAGCCGGAAGCTCAAAAGTCAGTTGAGATATGGAGCCCGGAGAAACTGGCAATGACAGGTTAGGGATATGATATGGCTGGACGACCGCACCTCCTCTCCGGGGAGGAGGTGGCAGATTGCGTTAACAGATGAGTGGTGAGTGATGAATGCCAGCAGATGGCAGCCGGATTGCCGACGGATGGCTGCAAGATTGCTGCCGGATGGTAGCCGCATGTCCGCCGGATGGATGCCGTAATTACCCTGGATGTGCAGCCGGATTGCCGCAGAATTGATGCCGGATTGCCGCCTGTTGGTAGCTGGATTGTCGCCGGAAACGGGGATACTATTTTGAACCTTTTTTTTCTTTTTTCTCCTTGCGCTTTTCCTTCAGGCTCTTCGTCGGCTCTTTCTTCTGGCTTTTCTTTGTTACAAGTCCCTTTGTCATGGCTTTATAATTATGATTTACAACACTTTAAAGTGACTGATCAGGTTCCGTAGCAGTCACATTAAAAATAAGGTCAAAGAATTGAAAATGCAACCGTTGTTGAATAAAAACTGAAAAAAAGTATTTTGGATTATTTGTGACTGCCGGACCATTTGAGGCTTGGTCCCAAAATGATCACTTTTAACGGATGAATAAAGCTGTTTAGTCAAATTAAATCTCTTTTGTATTTCAATTAGATTAATTTTATACTCGATTTTAAGGCTGAGCATATTTTATTCTAAAGGACCTTCTGTCATTTCGGCAGAGGTCAAATTCTTTAACGGATATTAATATCGTATGCCCAGCTCTTAACCGGGAGCCTGGCATTTTCTTTTTGGTTCCCGGAAGCAGTAGGGTCAGTGTGACTGACGGAACGAAGGTTTATCCAAAACCAATCGGATCGATTTACTAACTATCAGATTAACATTATTATAGCTATCTGTTTTTGCGAAAAAACCGGGTAATTGTAATTGTGTAATTCCTGGTGTAAATCACAATAGAATATACGCATTTCACAATACTGAGATTGATGATGAAGAGATTAATCAGTTCAAGGGCAATAGCCATTCTGCTAACGTTGTTTACCATATCAGGGAGCAGTTTGTTTGCAGATGTTGATGATTTCGAACTGTCAGTGAGGAATGTCACCCATCCAACACAGAACACTCTGGAGTTCGACCTTTACCTGCTTGACACGGATGGTCTTCAGCCATTTGATTTTGCGTCGCTGCAGATGGGGTTACTGCTTAATTCCTCCATCTACGGTGTAGGTACGCTTACTGTCAGTTACAGCAACGCAGGGTCCGATCTTGATGGCGATCAGCAGTTTGTTGGCAGCGTGGATGTCGTCGGTTCTTTGACTGGATATCCGGGACGGACGCTTATCAGGCTTATGCCCAACAGCATACCTCCGGTCCCTCCGGGTGCCGGATCCGGGACGGTCATTTCCTCAACAGGAGACGGAACCCTCCTTGCTCATTTTACTATCACAAGTTCAGTCAGTTTCACCCCGAACACCAGGCCTGACATGATATTCTGTGCAAGTTCTGCTTTGTCGCCACTGTTTCCTACAGTTTTAAGTTCATATATCAACGGTGATGCCACGGCTTTGACTGTGACTC
>DCSU01000088.1 GCA_002325785.1 Bacteroidales bacterium UBA1458
AACTCAACAATTTGTACTTTGGAGTTGGTCTTGGATTACCCAGGACAGGCCTTAGCCCGGTTCGCCGGGATCACGCTCACGCGTGACATTGGAAGTTCGAAGTAAGACGGCCGCTCTAACCATGTAGATATGGGGTTTTTTTAAAAGTTGGAGGAACTCTGCGGGTTTTTTTTAATATATACTTAAAACTTTATGGTAACAGGAATTATATCAACCGGGCTGTGTATCGCCATTGGCGGAGCAGCCCTTATTGCAGGGGCGGTCTTGTCATATTACCTGTGGCAGGTGATGCTCCGCAACAGGAAAAAGAAGATCATCAGCGAGGCTGAGGCCGAGGCTGAGGTGATAAAGAAGGAGAAGATACTCCAGGCTAAGGAACGTTTCCTGCAGCTTAAGGCTGAGCATGAGAAGGTCATCAATGAGCGTAACAACCGGATTAGCCAGGCTGAGAACAGGATCAAGCAGAAGGAACTTGCCCTCTCACAGAGGCTGGAAGAGACTCAGAGAAGGAAAAATGAGGCTGACGCTATTAAGGATAGTCTGACACAGCAGATGGAGATGCTTGACAAGAGATCGGAAGAGCTCTCAAGGATGCACCGCCAGCAGGTTGAACAGCTTGAGACCATCTCCGGCTTGTCTGCTGACGACGCCAAGAACCAGCTGATGGATTCACTCAAGGAGGAGGCCCGTACTGACGCCATGTCTTACATCAATGAGATCATGGATGACGCCAAGATGACTGCCACCAAAGAGGCCAAGCGTGTGGTTGTGATGGCTATCCAGAGGGTTGCAGCAGAGACGGCCATAGAGAACGCCGTTACTGTCTTCCACATCGACTCTGACGAGATTAAGGGTCGAATTATCGGCCGAGAAGGTCGAAACATCAGGGCTCTTGAGGCAGCCACCGGCGTTGAGATCATCGTCGATGATACTCCGGAGGCCATCGTACTGTCAGGGTTTGACCCCGTCAGGCGTGAGATAGCACGGCTTGCCCTTCACCAGCTTGTCACTGACGGGCGGATTCATCCTGCACGTATTGAGGAGATAGTGGAGAAGACCCGCAAGCAGGTTGAGGAAGAGATAGTGGAGATAGGCAAGCGCACGACAATAGACCTGGGCATTCACGGCCTCCATCCCGAACTTATCAGGCTGGTGGGTAAGATGAAGTACCGTTCCTCGTATGGGCAGAACCTCCTCCAGCACTCACGAGAGGTGGCCAATCTCTGCTCCATAATGGCAGCGGAGCTTGGACTTAACCCGAAGCTGGCTAAGAGGGCAGGACTGCTGCATGACATAGGCAAGGTGCCTGATGACGAGCCGGAACTGCCACATGCCGTTCTTGGAATGAAGCTGGCGGAGAAGTACAAGGAAAAACCAGAGGTAATTAATGCCATCGGCTCGCACCATGACGAGACAGAGATGTCGACCCTCATTGCACCCATAGTGCAGGTGTGCGACGCCATCTCTGGCGCACGCCCCGGCGCACGCCGCGAGGTCATCGAATCATACATCAAGAGACTCAATGAGCTTGAGTCCGTCGCACTCTCTTACCCGGGAGTGACAAAGACCTATGCCATCCAGGCCGGAAGAGAGCTGAGAGTGATTGTTGGAGCAGACAAGGTGAGTGACAAGGATACTGAAAGCCTCTCTTTTGAAATTGCACGTAAGATACAGAACGAAATGACATACCCCGGACAGATAAAGATCACTGTCATCAGGGAGACCAGAGCTGTCAATTACGCTAAATGAAAAAGCTGAAAATACTAAACATCGTCGGTGCCAGACCTCAGATAATCAAAGCCTCCGCTATCAGCCGCGCTATAGCCGGGGAGTTTGCCGACGATTTTGATGAGGTGGTTGTACATACCGGTCAGCACTATGACCGTGAGCTCTCTGCCGTCTTCTTCGATGAGCTCGAGATACGGATGCCTGACCATAACCTTCAGGTTGGGTCAGGCAGGCACGGCCGACAGACGGGCATGATCCTCGAACGTCTTGAAGACGTGATCATTAGTGAGAAGCCTGATTGTGTGATCATCTACGGCGATACTAACTCCACGCTCGCCGCAGCCCTGGCGGCTTCCAAGCAGCATTTCCCCGTGGTACATATAGAGGCCGGAATGAGATCATTCAACAAGTCCATGCCTGAGGAGCTTAACCGTATTGTGGCAGACCACGCTTCAACGCTGCTCGTAGCACCTACTAACGCCGCTTTCAAGAACCTGATGGCAGAGGGTTTCCGGCCGGAGAACATCGCACCCTATGACATTAATAACCCGAGAGTCTTCCTCACGGGTGACATTATGTATGACAACAGTCTCTTTTATGCTGACCTGGCTGAAAAGAAGAAGCAGGATTTCCTGTCGGGCCTGGGGCTGACGGAGAATAACTACGTGCTGGTCACCATTCACCGTGACTCCAACACCGATGATCCTGTCAGGCTCACCTCCATCTTCAGCACGCTTAAAGAGCTGGCGGAAAAAAACAGCATGCCGATGGTCATGCCGCTTCATCCCAGGACAATGATCGCCCTGCGTAACCGTGCGCCGGAGCTCTATGCTAGCCTCTCTGACAACCCGTTGATAAGTATTGTTCCACCGGTATCATTCCTTGAAATGATACTTCTTGAGAAGAAGGCCACCATGATAATTACCGACTCCGGCGGGGTGCAGAAAGAGAGTCATTTTTTCTCACGCCCATGTATCGTACTCAGGAGAGAGACGGAGTGGGTGGAGCTGGTCAAGAACGGCACGGTGAAGCTCGCCGACGCTGATCGGGAGAAGATCACTGCGGCGTGGGAGTATTTCATGAATAACAGGGAGACCCTAATTTATCCGGGCTTTTACGGTGACGGCAAAGCTGCCGGAGCAATACTGAAGGAAGTACTGGCAGTCTTCAGGAGCTGAGGGCATCAAGCACCTGCTGCGCCAGTGACATGATAGCAGGATTGTAGTCGGCCAGGAACTCCCCGGTAACTCTGTTCCCTATTACCACACATATAGTGAGGGCCTTATGGTCCATGAGCTTTGCAAGGCCATATATCGCAGAGCTTTCCATTTCATAATTGGTGATCCTCTCACCCCTGAACCGGAATGAGGTGATGTTCTCATTCAGATCGCTGTCAAAGGGCTGCAGCCTCAGGGTGCGGCCCTGCGGGCCATAGAATCCCGGAGATGAGATGGTTATGCCCCGCCGCATGCCGGCGGCAACTTTCTCCATAAGAGTGGCATCTGCATCAACAACGTACGGATAGGCAAGTGTATCAGGCCACTCGAGATGACTAGCCAGGGCATCAGCCAGCATATGGTCAAGGCACCACTCATAACCCTCATAGAAGTGCAGCACACCGTCAAAACCTACCGCCTTTGCCGTGGCAATGAATGACCCGACAGGAAGATCCTCCTGCAGTCCGCCTGCAGTACCCAGCCTTATTAACGAGAGAGACCGCGGCTCCTCCGCCACAATGCCCGTGCCCAGATCAATATTTGCCAGAGCATCCAGCTCGTTGATGACAATGTCTATGTTGTCAGTCCCAATTCCTGACGAGATTATAGTTATCTCCATATCATGATAGCTTCCGGTGACTGTACTGAACTCCCTGTTGCTTTTTCTCACACGCACTTTATCGAGCAGCCCGGCTATCATATCCACCCGGCCCGGATCTCCTACAATTATAATATGGTCAGCTATGTCACCCGGAAGGAGATGCAGATGGAACACGGACCCGTCTTGATTGGTTATCAGTTCTGTTTGTTTCATGATTCTGATGATAAGCTGCAAAAATACAAAAAATGTCATCCGTACGGCACCTTAATTGATCACTCTGAACGCAGTTAATAATTGTCAATCTGAATGGCCTCGATAATTTTGAGGATATACTGTCACAGCCTCAGACAAAAAGTATTTCATTGAAAATTTTATACTACCTTGACTTTCAGAATTTCAAAAGGTAAATTTTACATAAATAGCTGTTAAACATAATGATACAGAGGATACAGACTTTATTTCTGCTGGCTGTTGCAGTCCTGTCCGGACTCATGCTCACGGGCGATATCTTATTGATGGATAACGGGGCCGGGACTGTGTTTAATATCAGTTTCCCTGGTCTTGGAGAGAACGGTGCGGGGGTGATCCAGCGGCTCTGGCCCCTGACAGCGATAATGGCGCTGGTACCTCTGCTTGCACTGTCTGCGATATTCCTGTACAAAAAAAGGCCATTGCAGATGAGGATCACAATGTTTGTGCTGTTACTATCGCTGGGCACCTTGATTCTTGGAGCCTTTTACGTCCTAATGTTTGACCGGAAGATTGATGTGACATTAATATGGAAGGTCAAAGCGGTCTTTCCCCTCGTTTCAGCTATACTGGCATGGCTGGCTTACCGTTCCATCATGAAGGACGACCTCAGGGTAAGGTCATATGACCGTCTCAGATGATCTCCAGCCGTTCCTGGTCAGTGATTTTCTCGCAGTAGTGGCATTTCAGGGCTACCGGTTTCTTTGAGACAACCCTGAAACGTGTGGTCACCTTCTCGAAGTTTGTGATGCACTTGGGGTTCATGCACTTGGCAATGGCAGTGATAGTGTCGGGAACTGACACCACCCGCTTCTCAACCACCTCGTAGTCTCTGATGATATTGAGCTTTGCATTTGGCGCCACAAGGGCAATCCTGTTGATATCATCATCCTCGAAAAACTTGCCGGCAATCTTGATGATGGCTTTCTTGCCGTCGGTCTTGCTTTCCAGGTTGGTTCCAAAGGTGATCTGATTCCTGATTCTGTCAAGTCCGAGTATCTTGATAACTTTAAATAGTGTGCTTGCGGGGATATGGTCAATCACTGTCCCTGACTCAATGGCACTTACAAGCAGCTGTTTCGGGTCACTCATATTTTTCATTGCCTCTTATTTTAATCCCAGTAAAGTGCATATGATAGCCTGTCTGGTGAATACGCCGTTGAGTGCCTGTTCGAAATAATAGGCCTTATCATTGGCGTCAACATCGGTATTGATCTCATTAACCCGTGGCAGTGGATGAAGGATCTTCATTCCGGGTTTGGTCTCCGAGAGCATGTGGTCATACAATACGTAGGCATTCTTAACCTTTTCGTACTCCATGGGATCAGAGAACCGTTCACGTTGAACGCGTGTCATGTAAATGATGTCGGCCATATTGATGACTTCATTCAGATCGGCTGTCTCGTAATAATCCAGCCCGAGGTTATTCAGGTACATCTTGTACTCATCCGGCATCATCAGCTCCTCCGGGGCCACGAAGTTAAACGATGTCTTCCATCTTGACATGGCCATCAGAAGCGAATGCACCGTCCGCCCGTACTTGAGGTCGCCCACCATGCATATGTTCAGTTTGTCAAGCGTACCCTGGGTCTTGAGGATGGAATACAAGTCCAGGAGAGTCTGTGTGGGGTGCTGGTTGGCGCCGTCGCCGGCATTAATCACAGGCACCGTTGAGATCTCGCTTGCGTACCTGGCGCTTCCTTCAATGGGGTGTCGCATGACGATCAGATCAGCATAGTTGTTTACTGTTCTGATGGTGTCATTCAGTGTCTCTCCCTTTGTGACGCTGGAGCTGGAAGAATCAGTAAAACCAATCACCTTTCCGCCAAGTTTGTTGACGGCACTCTCAAAACTGAGGCGCGTACGCGTGGAGGGCTCAAAAAAGAGTGTTGCCACGACCTTGCCGTGAAGGATATCACTTATGGGATCCTTCTCAAATTCCGCGGCAAGCTTGAGTATCTTCATGATCTCCTCGGTGGAGAGATCATCTATTGAAACTAAGCTTCTGGTTTTCATTAATTTGCGTTTTTGATAGCTTATGCTTGCCAAAGTTATTACAACTGGCAATGCATTATTAAAGATGTTCAAAAGTATTTAAAAAATAACTTCGTCAGGCCGTGGCGATCCATTTCAGCCTAAGACCTGTTATCTTGCCCAGGCGCCCGGTCAGATGTTCTGACCGTGATGATCTGAAGGAGATCTCGAGGCTTACCTCGTCGCCGCTGTAGTTGTGTGCTGACTGACCGCATCCCTCTTCCTTCAATACTTTCATTACGTCATTCATTGAAACATACGGGAATGAGATATGCCAGCTTTCAGTCAGGTGCCGTTCAACGACTGAGCATTTGGCAAGTGCATCAGCAGCTGCCGTGCGATAGGCGTTGATAAGCCCGCTCACTCCGAGAAGCGTGCCGCCGAAATACCTTATGACAACCACCAGTATGTTGGTCAGCTCACGTGAATTTATCTGCGCCAGTATAGGCCTTCCGGCAGTGCCTGAGGGTTCGCCGTCATCATTTATTCGCCATGCCTGCCTGTCTGGGTTCAGTACCCATGCATAGCAGTGATGCCTGGCATCATGATACTCCTTGCGGAGCTCTTCAAGCCTTCCTTTTATTTCCTCCAGCGAGGTTACAGGCACGACTATGGCAATGAACCTGCTGCCACGGTCTTTGAACAGTCCTGTCGCTTCACTGTCAATAGTTTGATATGTGTCTGAAAACATCATTTAAGAACCGAAGCCATATTGATTCAAAAGTTAAACAGGCCCTTCGCACCTTTAAAAATAGTAATTACACCCATTATGATCAGGACCACATAAACGACTGCCGTAAATGTCTTCTGGCTGATTCTCGAAACAAGCCTGTCACCCGCGTATAGTCCGGCAAGCAGGGCCGGGACAGAGCAGAGGGCAAGAAGCAGGATCTCTTTCCTGATGAGTCCGGATATAAGGTAAAATATCAGTGCATAAGTAACTGCGAAGAGAATGAAGATTGAGATGATTGCATTGAATTTATCCCTGGGCGTCTTGATTGAAGAGAGGATGATTGCCACCGGTGGCCCGGTTATCCCCGTGGCACCTGCAAGTAACCCTCCGAGCAGTCCGCTCAGCGTCATGGCGCTCCTGTCTGATCTTATGTGCAGATTCAGTCCGCGGACCAGGGCAGTGACAATCAGGATAATCAGTACGCCCCATCCCAGCTGTATATATGCCGGATTAACGAACCTCAGGATAAGTGTGCCTGCAGCCACCCCTATTCCCGTCCAGAGGGCCATCGTGCCAAGTGGCTGGTCTCTGACTATTGCTCTGGAGTGGCGATAGTAGATGACTGAAAAGATCAAGTTGATCACTGCAATGAATACCGCGGTATCAGTGACCGGCATTATAAACTGGATCAGCGGAACCGCCACAAGCGCCAGGCCGAAACCGGTGAAACCTCTGATTACGGAGGCCA
>DCSU01000060.1:0-3215 GCA_002325785.1 Bacteroidales bacterium UBA1458
AATCCGACGCGGAGAGGCCGCAACCCGTATATATCTCCACTCCTGCTGCTGCCAGTCTCTGAAGTTCGGATTCGAACCCCCTTTTTATGGCAAAGATCTTCGCTGCGTACTCGCCGAGCACCTCATAATCACCTATTTTATTCTTATCCTCAGGGCTCAGCTGCCTGAAGTTCTCCTTAAATATCTGTGCTGCCACCGTCATTATCTCGCGGCGTATATCCCAGCCTTTATTGTCGTCAAGTCGCGATCCCACGTAAGATGAGATCCATCCGAGCAGCCGGCTGTCAGTGGCCACGGCCCCCAGCAGGCTGTCAACCGCGTCAGAGAGGAGAGCGTCATGCTCGAGTTCGATCTCGTATCCGGCAGGAATCTCTATCTCGCGGGCGAAGGCCCTTATAACCCTCTGGAAGAATGAATCAATAGTACCCACTGTAAACCGTGAATAATCCTGCAGGATATTGTTGAGGGCCAGGGGTGCGTTCTTCCGTACTGTCAGCATGGCCTTACTCCTGTCAGGCCAGAGATCGGGGAAGAACCTGCAGAGGTAGGTGACAAACTCATCCCTCTCTTCTTTGCCGGTAGTATTATCCTGTCCGAGGGTGTGGAGCCTTTTCAGTATACGGCTCTTCATCTCAGCCGCGGCGCTATTAGTGAAGGTCACGGCGAGGATTCTCCTGTATGCACCGGGGTCATGCAGCACGCACGACAGGTAGAACCCGGTAAGGGCATGGGTCTTTCCCGACCCTGCCGATGCACTGTATTTCAATAACTTACCTGGAGAGCTCATCGATTGAAAAGTAGTAAAAAAAGAGCAATGAAGGGAGTAAGCGCTCAAGTAGTTTTCAACATTTGAACTTTAAGGCTACCTTTGGGGCATGCAGAAGAAGGTTGTTGTTGGTCTGTCGGGTGGTGTTGATTCCAGCGTTGCCGCATGGCTCCTGAAGGAACAGGGTTATGAGGTAGAGGGACTCTTCATGATCAACTGGCATGACAGTCGCGGCCTGCTCAAGGCAGAGTGTCCGTATGACGAGGATATCACCTTTGCAGAGATGGTGGCCCGGAAGCTGAAGATAAGGCTGAGAACAGTTGACCTGAGCGATGAGTACCGCACCAGGGTGGTCGACTACATGTTCCGTGAGTACGCGGTTGGACGCACGCCCAATCCCGATGTGCTCTGCAACCGCGAGATAAAGTTCGATTCTTTCGTTCGTGAGGCGCTGAAGCATGGCGCTGATTACGTTGCAACAGGCCATTACTGCCGAATAGAGGTAGCTGATACTTCCGGAGGACCGATTAACAGGCTTCTGGCGGGCGTTGACCACAACAAGGACCAGAGTTATTTTCTCTGCCAGGTGAGCCAGCATCAACTTGACAATGTTCTCTTCCCGGTGGGTTACCTGACCAAGCCCGAGGTAAGGAAGATAGCCATTGAACTGGGCCTGGCCACGGCTGACCGGAAGGACTCACAGGGCATTTGTTTCGTGGGCAAGGTTGACCTGCCTGTCTTTCTTCAGCAGAAGCTGCAGGCTAAAAAGGGAAGGGTCATAAACGTGCCACAGGATCATCCGTTCAGGATATGGCCTGAGGGGCTGCCGGGAAACGGCATGTCATTATCAGAGCTTGCAAGGATGACGGCACCGCATGAGATGAACCCCGGCGACGGGGCGACAGCCGGCGTGCATAACGGGGCACACTTCTACACCGTGGGGCAGCGCAAGGGACTCAATCTGGGAGGGTACAGGGAGCCGTTGTTCGTCCTGGCTACGGACACCATCAACAACCTTGTATATGTTGGTGAGGGAGAGCTGCATGAAGGTCTTTATCGAAAAGGGCTGTTCATCAGGACGCAGGAGGTGCACTGGATCAGGAATGATCTGGCCATGACTCCCGGGGAGGTGCGTGACTATGCGGTCCGGATACGGTACAGGCAACCGTTGCAGCAGGCGCGAGTTTTTGCACGCGATGAGGGTTATTATATCATCTTCGACAAGCGGCAGCGGGGTATCACTCCCGGACAGTTCGCCGCATGGTATGATGGCGAGGAACTCCTGGGGTCAGGAGCAATTCATGAATGAAAATCAGTGCCTGACAGGCAAATAAGTTATCGGAGCGCCGGAATTCCGGCCCCAAAACAGCTATTACTGTGTCAAAATCACGGATTATGAGGAGTCTTGCTTCAAGATTATTATAAAACTATTCCAACAACAATATTTGTTATAATTTAGCAGTTGTTACTAATTATGATTTAATAATTAAACGCCCATGAAAAAAGTAATCCTTTCCTTAGTCTTTGTTGCTTTCGCATATGGAATTTATGCACAGAGCAATGTAATCAAAACCAATCCTCTCGGCCTGGCCTTCGGAAACTTCAACGCCACCTATGAGAGAGTACTCGGCACAAGCTCCTCTATCCTGATCAGGGGGCAGTACATGTACAAACTGCTCGGGGCAGATGTTAGCCTGGCAGGAGCCGGCCTGGGCTACAGGTATTACTTCACTCACGCCAAGAAACCGGTACCGGGCGGATTCTATATCAATCCCCAGGCTGCGTATTCATTTGGAAAAATCACGGACGACATGGATGAAGAGTACAGTGCAACTACTATTGGCTTCGGCGCAGAAATTGGTTATCAGTGGGTCTGGGAAAGCGGTTTTGTCCTGGATCTTGGAATTGGGCCAATGTACACCATTGCCACAGGAGGAGACAGTGAAGACAGTATAGACGGCATCATGCCAAGTGCCACGCTGGCCATCGGCTACGCATTCTGACAATTAGCCAGATATAGAAAAACAAAGCAGGCGGAGAGATCCGCCTGCTTTGTTTTATAGTCGAAAGTCTGTACAGTCTAAAATGTGAAGGTCTGAGATTTAGGCAATAGGCAATAGGCAGTAGGCAATAGCTCAGTCAGCAGTCGGCAGTCCATGTATGTTGCTCATTTACTGAGTACTGAAGACTGTGGACTGCCTAGGAGAGTCTATCGCGGTAATCTTCGTAGCCGAACTCCCTGACGAGCCTGAATCTATGGTCAGCGGTCCATATGCCTATGTGGGGATGTGGCACCCCGTTGAAGGTGGTGGTCTTGACCATAGTATAATGGATCATATCCCAGAAGACGATCCGGTCTCCCGGTTTCAGCTCACGGTGAAACGACCAGTCGCCCATGAAGTCGCCTGACAGGCATGAGTTGCCTCCCATGCGGTAGGTTGGTTTGTCT
>DCSU01000060.1:3305-7466 GCA_002325785.1 Bacteroidales bacterium UBA1458
GTCTCCCATGCAAAGGCACTTCCGGGTTCAAGGATTAGGTGAATATTATGTTTCTCCCTGAATCTCCTCAGCAACCCGATTAGATGGTCGGTATTGTAATCGCGTCGGGTCATAAGGTGCCCGCCTCCCATATTTAGCCATTTCAGTTTTGGCAGCAGGTGGCCGAACTTTTGCTCCACCACTGCCAGCACCTTCTCAAGCGCGTAGGAGTCAGACTCGAACAAAACGTGGAAATGGAGTCCCTCCACCCCTTCCGGCAGTCCGTCTGCCAGCTCGGCAGCATTGATACCCAGGCGTGAGCCGGGGGAACATGGGTTGTAAATGCCATGAGCTATCTCCGAGTATTCGGGGTTGATGCGCAGGCCGGGCGAGATATGTTTCCCCTCTCTTTGCAGGACCGGTGAGAATTTACTGTACTGGGCCAGCGAATTGAAGGTGATATGTGAGCTGTAGCGCATAATTGTTCCGAACTCCTCACGGCGGAATGCAGGTGCGTAGGTATGTGCCGGCACCCCCATCTCCTCGAAGCAGAGCCGTGCTTCATGTATGGAGCTTGCGGCAGCGCCGGAGATATATTCGCGCACGATAGGAAAGACCGACCACATGGCGAAGCCCTTGAAGGCCAGTATTATCTCAGTGCCGGATGCATCCGAGACATGTTTTATCAGTTCCAGGTTTCGCCTCAGCCGTTGTTCGTCGATAACGTAGCAGGGCGACGGAACCTTTTGATAGTCAATCATATCAGAGTTCAAGGTCTATGTCAAACTTCTCATGCCAGGGAAGGCCCAGTCTGCTCAGCTCAGTCAGGAAGGGGTCAGGGTCAAATTGTTCCACATTCCATACTCCGGGCTTTTTCCAGAGCCCCTTCATATACATCATTGCGCCTGTGGCGGCCGGCACGCCTGTGGTGTAGCTCACCGCCTGTGTCCCTGTCTCGCGGTAGGCCTCCTCATGGCTGCAGTTGTTCCAGATATAGTATGTTCGCTCCTTACCCTGCTTGTCGACGCCCTTTATGCGACATCCGATGGATGTCCAGCCTTTGTAGTTTTCTCCGAGGTCACCCGGGTTGGGGAGCACCTCTTTAAGGAACTGTATAGGTATGATCTCCATCCCGTTGTACAGTACCGGGTCAATGCGGGCCATTCCAATATTCTGGATGACGCGCAGGTGGGTGAGGTACTCCTGGCCAAAGGTCATCCAGAAGCGAGCCCGTTTGATGGAGGGGAAGTGTTTGACGAGTGATTCCAGCTCCTCATGATAGATGAGATAAGACTCTTTGGGGCCGATACCCGGGTATGTAAGCGGCTTGTGTATCTCATGGGGTTCGGTATAGATCCATTGGCCGTTCTCCCAGTATTTGCCCTTCTGGGTCACCTCCCTGATATTAATCTCGGGGTTGAAGTTGGTTGCAAAAGCCTTCCCATGGTCACCCGCATTGCAATCGACGATATCGAGGTAATGGATCTCACGGAAATGATGTTTGGCAGCGTGAGCCGTGAAGACGCCCGTAACGCCTGGGTCGAACCCACAGCCGAGGATGGCTGTCAGGCCTGCTTCACGGAAACGGTCATGGTAAGCCCACTGCCATGAGTATGCATACTTTGCCTCTTCCGGAGGCTCATAATTAGCCGTATCAAGGTAGGCCACGCCCGTCTCCAGGCAGGCTTCCATTATATGGAGGTCCTGATAGGGAAGTGCAAGGTTGACCACCAGGTCGGGCCCGAACGATCTTATCAGGGCAGCCATCTCCGTAACGTTATCAGCGTCAACCTTTGCGGTCTGTACCCTGTTACCCCCGATACGGTCTGCTATGACATCACATTTCGACTTTGTACGGCTGGCAAGCATTATTTCACTGAAGACCTCAGGCAGCTGAGCCATCTTGGTCACCGCCACGGTACCGACGCCTCCGGCGCCTACAACAAGCACTTTTCCCATCACCTTTTTATTTGGGTTATATGCAAAGGTAATTTTTTTGGACATTTTTTCCTGACCTCAGACGCGGTTACTATAAAAGTTATATTTTTGCAGTCATATCAATACAGTTGTCTTTTATGGACGATTATCACGCGAGCCGTTATTTAAATTTTGTTCTGCTGAGGTAATTTAGCGACATATACCTCCGTTGAACATAAAATTGGAGGTAGAATAATGATTACTTACTGGCAGATGATCCCGAACGGTCTCCTTCCGTTGAACTCATTTGAAAAAGGTTGCATTGTAAACGTCACTGATCCCACTCCTTCCGAGATTGGCATTTTAAAAACCACTCTGAAGGTCCCTGAGGATTTTCTTACTGATATTCTTGACGTTGACGAGCGATCTCGCATGGAGGTCGAGGATGATGTGCTGCTGATGATCTACCGTATCCCATACCAGAATCAGTCGAACGGGTTTCCCTTCACCACAATACCCCTTGGTCTGGTGCTTGACAAGAACAGCCTGGTCATCATCTGCCACAGGAACAATGAAGTACTTGACGACTTCTTCAGCCGCAGCGGCAAGGGTATCACCATTGAGACCAAGATCGATCTGATCCTGCATCTCTTCCTTCGGACAACAATGTTCTACCACCGCTACCTGAAGCAGATCAACAACCAGACGGCGATGATAGAGCAGGATTTGGAGAAATCGACCCGCAACCAGGAGTTACACAGGCTGCTGAAGATGGAGAAGTGCCTGGTCTACTTCACCACTTCGCTCAGGTCAAATGAGATGATGATGCTCAAGCTCAAGAATTCTAAGTGGATACGTGATTATGAGTTTTCGTCGGACCTGCTTGAGGAAGCCACCATTGAGAACCGGCAGGCGATTGAGATGGCAAAGATATACAGTGATATTCAGAGCGGGATGATGGATGCCTTTGCATCGGTCATCTCGAACAACCTGAACATTGTGATGAAGTCGCTGACCATCGTCACCATCATACTGATGATACCTACACTTATTGCCAGCTTCTACGGCATGAACGTTCCCAACAGGCTTGAGAACAGTATGAGTGCCTTCTGGTTCATCCTTGCCGGATCGGTCATACTGGCCACCCTGGGTGTATTACTCCTGAGGAGGAAGAAATGGATGTAGAAATACCCGGGTAAATCCCGGCCTGTATTACTCAGGTGAGCCCTCTGCTAACTCGCTAAGGTGGGCTCTTATTTTCCGCAGATTCGCGGGTGTCCCGCAGTCAAACCAGTACCCGTAGTCGTGCAGGCAGGTCATTATAGGGTTGTGCTTTGCCAGCATCAGGTAGAGGGATGTGAGCGAGTAGATACCTTCCGGCATCATGCTGAATATGGCGGGCGAGAGCACCTGTATACCGGAGAAGCCTGCCTCTTCCAGCTTCCTGCTGCTTTCCACCGTGATTATCTCTTCCTTTGTGGCGTTGTTGCGCCAGCCCCGTACCCGTCCGGCTGCATCGACAAGGAGCATCCTGTTGCCGGGTCTGTGTCTCACCGCCAGTGTTGCCAGGGCTCCCGATTCAGAGTGTTGCCTGTACATTGCTGCCAGGTCGAGGTCGGTGAATTCATCAACGTTATGGCACATGAAGGGACTGTCGTCAAAGAAGTGCCGCGCCTTCAGCAGTCCGCCGGCGGTGTCAAGGAGCTCCTCGCGTTCGTCAGAGACAGTGATAGAATAACCCCTGTTGCGAAGCTTTTCAATCTCTTCAAGCATCAGCTCAGGGTGATGGTGGATATTGACAATAAGGTCATCAAACCCTGCCTTTACAAGTTTCTCAGCTGTCAGTTCCAGCATCGTCCGGCCGTTGATGTCAGCCANNAGGGTCAGTTCGCCCAGTCTGGTACCAAGGCCGGCGGCAAAGATCATCGCCTTCATTGCTCCAGTGCGGTATGTGTAACGGTCACCTCAACACCGGACATTGATGAGAGCATTGATGCCACTCTCACGGCACACCACACGGACCGGTGGCGCCCGCCGACGCAACCAAAGGCGGCCCTTATGTCAAGGATTCCTTTTCTCCTCATCATGGGGAGCGAGTTGCGGACGAGGTTGGTGCAGTCGCCGGCGAAGGCAACTGCTTCGTCATCATTGCCAAAGAACTCAACCACCTCGGGATCGAGCCCTGTCAGTTCGTTCAGTTCGGTTACCGTGGCAGGGTTACGCATCCCGCGGCAGTCGAAGACAAATCCGCTGCCGGTGTCATAG
>DCSU01000134.1:0-25076 GCA_002325785.1 Bacteroidales bacterium UBA1458
GTCCGCTGCTGAAGATCGGCTATCATCTCGTCATACTTTTCGGGAACGATCAGGTTTATCTTTTCATAGACGATTGACTTTGAGGAGATGTGCCTGAGTAGCCATATCTTTTCCAGACCGAATGTGATCACGATCACAGCTATATTTGCGAACAGGATCTCAAACAGGCTGGTCCCGGCTGTGAGGGCGTTGATGACGGAGACGCCGATCACCAGGAACAGGTAGGTCATCTCCTTGATAGGCATGGGGTTGGTCCTGTACCTGATTATCCCGAATATGGCAAAAAGTCCCAGCGCAAACCCGATCTGCAGGCTGACGCTCTCAAGGAGGTAACAGAGCAGGAATACAACGCTTGAGATTAGAATATAGGTAAAAAGATAATCTTTTCTCCTGGTAGTGGTGTAATATAGCCATCGTACCANNGAGGAGTATGACCACAAGGTTAATGCCGAAGCGTAACACTAGTTCCGGCAAACCGTTAAAGCTGAACAATTCCGATGCCGTCATTGCAGCGCTGCCGTCAGGCAGTCCCATTCCTGTTATATTCATCCCTGATCCTGTTTAAGAGCAAAAATTTCGGTTTTAAATTATTCTGTTTCGGCGCCCCGTTCACCATGGCCATGCCCATGGCATACTTGCTGAAGCCCGTGCTGCGGATCCCCAGGTGCTTGAGCTGCTGAAAAAAGGGTGAGAGCGTGGTTGACTTTTCACTCTTTATCTCCGCGATGGCCAGGAAAGGCATCTTCACACCTTCGCCCTTCAGGTTGTTCCAGGAAATATTATAATCGATAGTTATCCTCTCCGCCTTGTCCAGGTTCACCAGCGTGATGCGCGTGAAACCGGTGTTGAGCACTGCCTTCAGTGTGCCTGCGTTGGCGAATATCAGCTCGGTGAGGAATTCACGCGACTGCTCTATGTGGTTCATATCGCCCGGCTCCTTCTCCATCCTCGATTTGGATGTACGACCCTTGTTCGACTTCTGTTTCACCTCCAGGAAGGTCAGTCCGTTCGTCTCATAGGTCCTGATCCTTACCTTCGCCCTGTTGAGCTTGCCTGTCACATGCTGGCTGTAGAAAAGGAGCTCCGGGGTATCAAAATAGACGGTCTTGTAGCGGAACTCACGCTGCCAGTCTATCTCAAGAGTCTTGTAAAGCGAGCGAACATTCTGAAGCAGCAGCGGTAACTTGCTGACTGAGAAGAGATACTTGGTGTCGATACGGTTCATGTACCTGACGTCTGTCATACCTTCAAGACCCACCGGTTCAAACCCTTTAAGTATACTAGTTATTTCCTTTAATTCCATTACCTGAAACCCGTGCAAAGATAACAGACTTTTCAACGTTCCAAAGTCCGCAAAAATCCTGCATCTGCGCTACTGATAACGGAGCTTCACCACCAATTATTTCACCGGTGTTAAAAGCTGTGTAAAGGACTCAGGATCAGAATCCCTTGAACCACTCCTGGAATTTCTCGCCCAGCAGTGGGATTGGTTTCATCTCACCCTGAATGGACCACAAGAGGCTCATCAGCCAGAATGCAAATACCAGCAGCCCTCCAAGGATCCACAGTACAGGGCCGAAAATCGGGATCACATTAAGGACCCTCAGAGCGATGGCCATGATGATGATTCCGAGGTTCTGCTTGATATAGTAACTGGCAAGCTCCTCCTTGTTGTTCATGTTTATTATCAGCGCTATTACCCATCCCACAACGAAGAGATGTGAGATGATGGCCTTGGTCTTTGCATCCATTGAATTATTGGTTTATGGTTTACTCAAAATTAAAAATATTATTTGCCGCAGGTGTGTCTGATGAAGGAAAATTTTGAGGGAACCCGGTTAAAAGGAGAAAGGGTAAGGGCGAATGTATATTTTTGTGCCCTGATATTTTAGCATTGCATGGAATACATAACTTCTCACACAGGAGAGTTTGCCGCGCTTGCCGTGGCTCTCTTCTGGACCATCACCGCGCTGGCTTTCGAGTCGGCCAGCCGCAAGGTCGGTTCACTCACAGTAAACATTATAAGGTTAAGTCTTGCCATGATCTTCCTGAGTATCTATACTCTCATCTTTCGCGGTCAGCTCTTTCCTTCAGATGCCACAACCCACAACTGGGTCTGGCTGGGCCTCTCGGGGATTGTGGGTCTGGTGCTCGGCGATTACTACCTTTTCCGTTCTTATCCTCTCATAGGCTCGAGGTTTGCTATGCTGATCATGACCCTCGCTCCTCCCCTGGCGGCGATCTTCGGTTACTTCATCCTGGGGGAGTCACTGAACCTCATGCAGATTGCCGGCATGGCAATCGTCATCCTGGGTATAGCCCTGGCTATCTTCAACAAACCGGTTAAGGGTGAGCGACTGTCAATCAAGTTTGCGCCGGCAGGGTTGCTATTTGCCTTCATTGGCGCTATCGGGCAGGGACTTGGTATCGTTCTGAGCAAGTACGGAATGGAGGGGTATGATGCCTTCGCCTCAACCCAGATCAGGATCATTGCCGGGCTGGCTGGTTTTGTCATTTTAATATCACTCTTGCGCCGGTGGGGCAATGTGTGGGCAGCCGTCAGGAATGCGCCGGCAATGAAGGCGCTGGTGCTCGGGGCCTTCTTCGGCCCGTTCCTGGGCATCTCTTTCTCACTGCTGTCAGTGAAATTCACCCAGGCGGGTATCGCCTCAACCATCATGGCTATTGTACCGATACTGATCCTCGCGCCTTCTGCATGGATTTACAAGGAGAAGATTACGGCAGTGGAGATCGCCGGCGCCATATTGAGTGTGGCAGGGGTTGCCTTCTTTTTTATCTGAAAAACTTAAAGCGTTACCGGGTAACTTCTTCCGATTTAGCGCCCGGGGTGGAAGTAACAACAAGCGTTACCAGGTAACCGCTTCCTTTGCGGCGGCCGGAGTGCATGTGACCACTGGTTATTTGCCTTTCAATCCCACAACAATGGCATTAAGAAGCATGCCGTCAACGTCTTCAGTATATTCCCAGAACATTACCCCGCCCAGGCCCCTGGACTTCACATACTCCATCTTGGCTGCGATGGATACCTCATCATCATATGAAATGAAGACTGAGTCGCGCTCATTCCAGAGGAATGGTGCAGCAGCCGTGGAGTCATAATGGCTGGTGAAGGCGGGATCGGTGGCAGCCTTGAGAACATCAGTGTATGATATGCTTGCGCCCGTAGTGGCAGCCTCACGGTAGAGTCCGTTATTGACAGGCTCCGCCCCTTTCCATATCCGGCCATAGAACGGAACCCCGATATTCATCTTCGACAGTGGTATACCTGCCCTTAGGTGCAGATCCACAGCCTTCACCGTGGCGTCGCCGTCAGGCGAATCAGAGTCGGACAGGTACAGGTTGGAATGGTGCCCTGTCTGCGAGGTCAGGCCGTTGTGCAGATCATATGTCATGATATTGATAAAATCGAGGTACTTATGAATCTCTCCCAGCTCGGTATTGGCAGCATAGACCTCATCAGCCCCCGTGGCGATGGTCAGCAGGTAAGGCTCCTCGCGGCCCTGCTCTGCTGCAAGTGAGTCAATATGCCTCCTGACGCATTCAAGCATCAGCGTGAAATTATGCACGTCTTCAGGCCTGTATATGTTTCCTGCCCCCAACTGGTTCGGGTACTCCCAGTCGAGGTCAATCCCGTCAATGCCATGCTCTCTGATGAAGGCTGAGGCGCTGACGGCAAAACGCGTCCGCGACGAGTCGGTGAGGGCGGCATCGGAGAAGTTCCCTGACCATCCCCATCCCCCTACGGAGACCAGGACCTTCAGATCAGGGTTGACCTCCTTCAGCGCCACGAGGGCACGGATGTCATTACTGTTCATTTCGGTGCTGTCAATCTTATCGCTCCCGAACATCACCTCTCCGTCTATTATGTTAGCAAAGGCATAATTAATATGTGTAAGCTTCGCAGCATCGATACCTGAAAAGTCATAGCCGCGGAAGCCGGCAACATATCCCACAACCATATATTCACCGACTGAGTGTGTGGTACCGCATGATGCCAGCAGCATCAACAGGCTGGATAAGGCACAAATAATCATATTTTTCATCACAGTTATTTGATCAGGTCTGGCTGCAATTTATAAAAGTTTGCACAATTGTCAGCGGGTAAATACAATCATGAACAGTGGTTTGCGTTATCCGTTATATTTGTTCCGCAAATAGTAAAAAGAATTTATGACCGAGAAGGAATTTGATGCCGGGGTAAAGAAGCTGTTTGATGACCATAACGAGCTCATCAACAGGCCCAATCAAAATAAGCATGGCGGGAACGGAATATATGACAGGTATCTATATCCGGTGCTCACGCGTGACCATGCTCCGGTGTTCTGGAGATATGACCTCAACTATAAAACCAATCCTCACCTGATGACGAGGCTGGGCATCAACACCACCTTCAACGCAGGGGCGATAAAGCATGATGGCAGGTACTGCCTTGCGGTGCGCACAGAAGGGTTCGATGTCAAATCGTTTTTTGCCATAGCCGAGAGTGCAAATGGCATTGACCACTGGCGCTTCCGAGATCATCCCATCGTGATGCCTGTTACCTCTGACCCGGAAATGAATGTCTATGATATCCGTCTTACCAGGCATGAAGATGGCTGGATCTACGGCCTCTTCTGCGCAGAGCGAAAGGATACCACCAAGCCTGACGACTCCTCGGCAGCGCTGGCGAGCTGCGGTATAGCAAGAACAAAGGATCTGAAGCACTGGGAGAGACTTGACGATCTGAGATCGTCTGCCGCACAGCAGAGGAACTGCGTTTTGCATCCCGAGTTTGTCGCCGGGAAATACATGATCTACACCCGGCCACAGGCAGGATTCATCGAGACTGGCGACAGCGGCATCTCAGCTGGCTTCTGTGACAGTATGGAGCATGCCGTGCTGGGCACAGAAATACTTGTGGACCCCAGGAAATATCACACCGTTAAGGAGGTAAAAAACGGGCAGGGACCTTCCCCTCTGAAGACCGAATATGGATGGCTCCACCTTGCCCACGGCGTCAGGAGAACAGCTGCCGGATTACGGTATACCCTCTACCTCTTTTTGACCTCCCTGGAAGAGCCCTGGAAAGTGATAAAAAGACCCTCGGGTCACTTCTTGGAACCGCTTGATGATGAGAGAGTTGGAGATGTTTCAAACGTGGTGTTCAGTAATGGCTGGATTGCAGACGATAATGGCACGGTCTTTGTCTATTACGCAAGCTCAGATACAAGGATGCATGTAGCAACAACAACGATGGAAAAAATGATTGATTATGTCATGAATACACCTGAGGACGCAGGACGCACTCAACTATGTGCTGCCCAGCGCGATCAGATGATTGAAAATAACCTGAAAATAATGTCTGAAAAATATCCTTATATCAAATTTTGATTTAAGTTTGCGCCTCAAAATAAGGGCATCATTTTTATGACCTGAAGCCAGCCTGTGAATAACTTATTCCAGGGCAGGTTATAAAACTGAAAAAGAGGTACTAACATATGAGATGATCGTGTTAATATCTTTTGTCCGGCAGATTTATCGCAGGTTATGCATTTAATAACTTAGCGACAATTTATTGAAACTTTTTAATAACTAAAACGAATAATTAACAACCAGAAAAAAAAGGTAATTCATTTTACCGAAGTATGAACGCTAACAGAAAAGAGGCAACGGTCACTCATGTTGAGGACCGCCTCATGGGCTGTTCTTCTGACGAAGAACCTGGCGCGGGTACCATGATCTTCCCGCAGATCGGATCCCACGATCGTTTAGTTAGCAACCGGAGTTCGGAATTCATACGCCGCTACTTCCCTCTTGCAAATGCTGAATCCTGGAATGACTGGCGCTGGCAGCTGCGCAATTCTTTCACCACTGCTGAGTCGCTGTCTCGTGTCATGACACTCTCTGATGACGAGATCAACACTCTCCACGGGCTGAAGAACAGGTTGCCGTTAAGGATCACTCCCTACTATCTGTCGCTCATCTATGATTCGGAGCCGGGTTCACCCCTGCGCCGGACGATGATTCCGACAAGTGATGAGCTTATCATCACCGAGGCCGAGAAGGCTGACCCTCTGGATGAGATGGGAAGCAGCCCGGTGCCGGGAATAATTCACCGTTACCCCGACAGGGCACTCTTCACCGTGACCCAGTTCTGCTCTTCCTACTGCAGGTACTGCACCCGGTCGCACTCGGTGGGCAAGCTCGGTCATCTGACCAAGGGCGAATGGGACAGGGCGTTCAGATATCTTGCGGAACACACCGAGATACGTGATGTCATCATCAGCGGAGGGGATCCTCTGACTATGAACGACAGCAAGATTGAATACCTGCTCTCGAACCTGAGAGCCATTAAACATATTGAGATACTGAGGATAGGTACCAAGGTGCCTGCAGTGCTTCCGCAGAGAATCACCCCGCAGCTGGTAGCCATGGTGAAGAAATATCACCCTGTCTTCCTGAGCGTGCACTTCACTCACCCTGATGAAATCACTCCCGAGACACGCAGGGCATGCGAGATGCTTGCCGATGCGGGAATTCCCCTGGGAAGCCAGACGGTATTGCTGAAGGGCATCAATGATGATCCTGCGACAATGAAGAGCCTGATGCATAAGCTCCTCACCGTGCGCGTAAGGCCCTATTACATCTACCAGTGTGACCTGATACCCGGCTCGAGCCACTTCAGGACCACTATCGAGACAGGAATTGACATTATTGAGAACCTACGCGGCCATACCAGCGGTTACGCCGTGCCTCAGTTTGTTGTCGACGCTCCCGGCGGAGGCGGCAAGATACCCATCCTGCCTGCATATGTGGTGGAGAGCGGACCTGAAAAATGGGTCCTCAGAAACTATAAGAAGAATCAGTACACTTACCCCAATAAAAAGTAACTGAGGGATGAGGATCGGCCTGACCTATGACCTCCGTTCGTGGTACCTCGAACGCGGTTATACCATGGATGAGACAGCTGAGTTTGACAAGGAGGAGACGGTGGCAGCCCTTGAAGATACGCTTATGCGGCTCGGTTATGCGACCGAACGAATAGGCAATCTCTTCGAACTGGTTGAGAAGTTGGCCGCAGGGAAAAGATGGGACATGGTGTTTAATATTTCCGAGGGCCTTTATGGCGACGGGCGTGAGTCTGCCGTCCCGGCGCTGCTGGACCAGTACCGTATACCTTACGTATTCAGCGGACCCGTAGTGATGGGCATCTCTCTCAACAAATACCTGGCGCGCCTGGTGGTGGATGCTGCCGGCGTGCCGGTCTGTCCGGGCATCATAGCCACCTCGGTGCATGATCTTGACCAGTCCTCAGCGCTGGCGTTCCCACTGTTCGTCAAGCCGGTGGCTGAAGGTACAGGCAAGGGTATAACCACAAGGAGTGTCGTGAGGGATCATGACTCCCTGGTGACCCTGGTGGCAGAGCTGCTGGCCACATATCATCAGCCGGTGCTGATTGAGGAGTACCTTCCCGGCAGAGAGTTCACCGTTGGTGTCACCGGCAGCGGTGCAGAGGCGAAGGTGACTGGCGGCATGGAGGTTATCTGCCGCGATAACCTGCCCTACTCCGTGGAGGTTAAGGAGAACTACGAGAACTACGTCAAATACGCGGTATATGACGAAGATATCAGGGAGGAGTGCAATGCGGTGGCCCTCGGCGCCTGGCGCGCCCTGAGCGCCGTCGATGCCGGACGCGTAGACATGAAGGCAGACAGAAACGGAAAAATGTGCTTCATCGAAGCCAATCCCCTTGCAGGCCTTAACCCCATCCATTCAGACCTGCCAATGCTCTCACGGCTCAACGGAATGAGCTTTGACACCCTGATGGACAGGATAATGGAATCTGCAAAAAAACGTCACGGACTCGCATGATCACAAAGAGATGCCTCATAATATACAACGAGCCGGCTCCTGATGCACTTCCTGACGAGCTGGATGTACTTGACCAGGTCAATTTCATCGATTCTACGCTTCAGACCCTGGGGTACACCGTGGAACGCAGGGGCATAACAGACGATTTTTTCCGCGAGACGGCACGCATTGCCGGTGAGGACTATGAGTTCGTCTTCAACCTTGTGGAATCGCTCGGACAGAAAGCCGAGATACTCTACTTCATCCCTGCGTTGCTGAACATGCATCACATCCCATATACCGGATGCCCGGTGGAGGCTGCCTTCATCACGGGCAGCAAGGTGCTGGCCCGTCGTATCATGAAGGCCAACGGCATTCCCGTTGCAGGAGGATACAAAGTGTCGGAAGCCGGTCAACTGGTCAAAGGAAGGAACTACATCCTCAAGCCTGTATGGGAAGATGGTTCCCTGGGGATAACCGAAGAGTCAGTCTTCACCTTCGACGGCACTGTACCGGAGATTGTGAAGGGGAAGAACGATCGCCACTGGTTCATTGAGGACTTCATTGACGGCCGTGAGTTCAATGTTAGTGTCAAGTCAGGCCCCGACGGCCCGGAGGTGCTTCCTCCTGCTGAGATGACGTTCGTAGGATATCCTGATGACATGCCACGAATCGTGAGCTGGAAGGCCAAATGGGAGGAGGATACCTTCCAGTATGACAACAGCATGCGTAATTTCCCGGATGACCTGAGCGAAAGGCTCATAAAGAATATCAGGGAAGCCGTACTCGCATGCTGGCATACCTTTGGCCTCAGAGGCTATGCCCGCGTTGACATGCGTGTTGATGCAGATGAGAACGTATACGTCCTGGAGGCGAATGCCAACCCATGCATATCTCCCGATAGCGGATTCATCTCGGCAGCCGTTCATGCCGGATACTCCCATGCCGAAGTGATAAGCCATATAATCAACGACCTGAACAAGTGACAAACCAGCCCATGCCTGAAATTTCTTTTAAGATAACCCCGGCCGACAGGCCTGCTTTTGAAAAGATACTCGCCTCATCCGGGTTCTTCTATGATTTTGAGATAGAGGTGGCTCTTTCACTGGCCGACGAGACCTTTGAACAGGGTGAGGAGAAGAGCGGCTATTACTGGGTCAAACTACTTGAAGAGGGTGAAGTTATAGGGTTTGCCAATTTCGGGCCCAATCCTTCATCAGTGCACTCCTGGGATATCTACTGGCTGGCGATACAGCAGGAACACCGGAGTAAGCATTACGGCTCGGTGATACTGAAGGAGACTGAAGATCGCATCAGGTCCGTCGGGGGTAAAATGGCCTGGATTGAGACCTCCGGAAGGCCTCTTTACGAGCCTACACGCCATTTTTACATTAAGAACGGTTATGAACTCGAGGCTACACTCCGCGAGTTCTACGGGCCGGGAGACCCGAAGCTGGTTTACCGCAAGGTTTTATGAAGGGACTCTGGTCCATACTGCTGCTGATTGTCTCCAATTCATTCATGACCGTGGCATGGTACGGCCATCTCAAATACCAGAACGTATCGAAGAATGCTTTGCTGGGTCTCATGGGGATCGTTCTTGCCAGCTGGGGTATTGCCCTCTTTGAATATTTCTTCCAGGTGCCGGCCAACAGGATCGGATACCAGGGCACGGGTGGCCCCTTTTCGCTGGTCGAGCTCAAACTCGTCCAGGAGGTGATATCAATATCTGTCTTTGTGATCTTTACGCTGGTTTTCTTCCGCTCAGAGACCTTCCGGCTCAATCACCTTTTCGCCTTCCTCTGTATCCTTGGAGCCATCTACTTCACCTTCAAAGGGTAGCAAGAACCTCGCACGCCTTTTTAATCTGACCATCGCTCACGTCGAGGTGGGTCACCATCCTGATGCTTCTCTCCCCGGTTTTAAGGGCAAGGATTCCGTGTGGCTTAATCTTTTCAAGATACTCCGCAGCGGTCATTCCAGGCTTCAGTGAGAAGATGACGATGTTTGTTCCGCCGTAATTTACGCTTTCCGTCAGACTGCTTTCTCTCAACGCCTCCGCCAGGGCAGCGGCGTTACGGTGATCATCGGGAAGCCTTGACACGTTATTCTTCAGGGCGTAGATACCTGCGGCGGCAATATATCCTGCCTGTCTCATGGCGCCCCCGAATACCTTTCTGATGCGCATTCCCTGCCTGATAATCTCTTTTTTTCCGATAAGCAGAGAACCGACAGGTGCACCGAGTCCTTTTGACAGGCAAATTGATATGGTGTCGAATACAGCACCGTATTCTGCAGGCTTCCTTCCGTCAGCAGCCATAGCGTTGAACAGCCTGGCGCCATCGAGATGATAGCCCAGGTGCCTGCTGTCACACAGCTCCCTGATACGCTTCATCTCCTGAAAATCCCAGCATGAGCCGGCGCCCCTGTTGACGGTGTTCTCCACCTCTACCAGCCTGGTGTAGGCCTTGTGCCAGTCTTCAGGGTTGTTGATGTGCTGTTGCACATCCTCTGCGGTGAAGGTACCGTCTTTAGAGTCTATCAGTGCCACTGATGCACCTGAGTTAAACGCTACCCCTCCTCCCTCGAACTGGTAGATGTGGGCCATCCGACTGCATATCACCTCGTCTCCGGGCCTGGTATGCGCTTTTACTGCAATCTGGTTGGTCATGGTACCCGAAGGGCAATATATGGCGCCATCCATGCCGAACATGTCAGCTGCCATCATCTCAAGCTCATTCACTGCCGGGTCCTCGCCGAAGACCATGTCGCCGACACTGGCTTTCATCATAAACTCAAGCATCGCCACTGAAGGCCTTGTAACTGTATCACTGCGCAGGTCAATCATTTCTCTGATTTTTTCGAGGTTCTAATATAGTTTATTTTTGATCGGCGCTTCAGGAGCAAAGACAGTTATGTAAAAAAACAATATATTTATCAGGATAGTTAGCACAGGGGCCGTTATGGATGTAAAGATTGAGCCAGGATGGAAGGATAAGCTCCGGGAGGAATTTGAGAAGGATTATTTCATTGCCCTCACCGGGTTCATACGCGAGGAATATCGCAACAGGCAGGTCTTCCCTCCTGCTACACGTATCTTCAATGCATTTGATCTTTGCCCCTTTGACAGGGTAAAGGTTGTAATCATCGGCCAGGATCCGTATCACAATGTAGGCCAGGCCCACGGACTATGTTTCTCCGTCACCGACGGGACCGATTTTCCTCCCAGCCTTGTCAATATCTTCAAGGAGCTTAACAGGGACCTTGGCACTCCGGTCCCGCAGTCTGGCAACCTCGAGCGCTGGGCCAGCCAGGGAGTGCTTCTCCTGAATGCCATCCTGACTGTCAGGGCCCACCAGGCGCTGTCACATCAGAACAAGGGCTGGGAGCGGTTCACTGATGCCGCCATCAGTGCACTTAACCGCGACAGGGATAATATAGTGTTTATGCTATGGGGCAACTACGCACAGAACAAGGGGGCATCAATAGATTCATCCCGGCACATCATTCTTAAGACTGTTCATCCCTCGCCCCTCTCGGCCTCGCGGGGATTCTTCGGCTGTTCGCATTTCAGCAAATGCAATGAGTGGCTCGTTGCCCGGGGTCTTGAGCCCGTGGCGTGGTGATTACGCCTCCAGTCCGCGCCTGATGACCGATTCTATTTTATTGAGGTCTTCGTACCCAAGCGACAGTCTTATCATGCCCGGTTCAGGGTATTTTGCGCCCCATACAGCCTCAACGGGCATCAGTATGGTGTGATTGTCGCCCAGTGAAGGAATTAGTTTTATCTCAGGTCTTACGGCCTCAATGAACCGGTCGCGCCTCTTTCTCTTTGCCTCAGGATTCCTGCCACCGAGATCGAAGGTAACCATGGCGCCGTATCCCCTGCCCCCGGTAAGCTCCCTGGCTGCGTTATGTGTACCGTGTGTCTCCAGGCCGGGATAAAGGACCCTTTCCACATGTTCCGAAGCGCTAAGCAGCGCTGCAACGCCTGAGGCATTGTCACACTGCTGCCTGAACCGCAATTCAAAGGAGGACATCTGCGTCTGCAGCCTGTAGGCCTCATCGGGAGAGAGCATGTGCCCTACATACTTACGATACTCTACAGCATCCTGCATAATTTTATTATCATTTCCGCAAATCACTCCTGCAGTGAGGTTCCCATGGCCGGAAAGGTATTTGGTGGCGCTGTGGATAACCAGGTCGGCCCCGTCGTCCAGAGGCTTCCATAAGAGAGGAGTGGCGAAGGTATTGTCGACAATGACCCTGCACCCACTTTGCTTTGCCATAGCAATGATGCGCCTTCCCTCAGCAACCATCAGAAGCGGGTTGGAGATGGTTTCAAAGTACAGGATATCTGGACGTGCCTCTGCGATCATGTTCTCAAGATGGCCATAATCATAATTCCCGTCCGTGGGCCTGAAGAAACTCACCTCCATGCCGCGGCGCTTTTGCAGGACACTGCTGATATATGAGAGTGTTCCCCCATATATCTCCGAGAAGAAGAGCCAGTTACTCTGACTCCCTGCCTCCTGGAAGATGGAGAGGGCGATGTCTATGGCGGCCATGCCCGACTGTGCCAGCAGGGCCCACTCCGAGCCCTCCACGGCCATGATGGCCTCCTCCGCAGCCACTACTGTTGGATTGCGGTAACGGGAATAGATGTACAGGTCTGGTTCCCTCTCGTGCAATGTCTCTGCAGCAAAGGCGCCGGAGGTTGTTACGGCTGTCGGCAGCTCGAACCCGGCATCACGATAGACCGGTGTCCTTGCGCTGTTTATCTCTCTCTTTTTCATATTCAGTTTTGAAATGTTCAGATATGGTCTCTTTGATATTTACCGGCTTGAAATCATAGTAGAAAAGCAACCGGTCTGCAACTACTCCTGCCAGGAAGAGTACCAGTGCCGCCGTGTCGGTAAAGGGAGTGCCCGGGTAGATGAGCAGGAAGACCAACGGAAGAGTCATGGCCCTGAAATAGTATATGTTGCGAACGAGTGGCGACCTGCCGGCGGATCCGTATCGCATGACTACAGACAATGCTGCGAGCATGGAGAAGACAAGAAATATCAGGTCCGGCTTAATGAACCATGACACTGCATATATACCCGAGAAGAATGCCTGGCCGCTGTGCAGCTTAAGGCTCATTGACCTGTCAGCAGTAAAGAAGACCAGATCGATGGAAATCAGCGTCAGCAGGGCTGCCATGCCACCAACAAGCGGCGGGACCAGTCCTGGCGCCAGCCAGTTAAAGAATGCAGTCACGGTCAGGATTCCGACCATAGCTATCTCACGGCTCAGGGGTGAGGAGCCCATATTTAAAAGGGCCCTCCAGGCTTTTCCGGGCACCCCGAGGTGTGCCACCGATACTGCCATCGCCCCTGCCAGCAGGAGGAGAGGCAGCAGGCCTGACACAACAGTGCCTTTCAGTGCAGAGAATATCATCAATGCAGAAGCCGAAATCACCATCAGTGAGAAGAGCATGAGGCTCCACTCCTTCTGCATCCTGTCGGGATCCGCGATCTGGCCTTCGGACTGGTCCTCATCGTTTCCCGGGTCCTTTGCCTCTTCATCAGGCCCGGTTTCGGAAGGAATAATTATTGGTCCGTGATAGCGGTCAGCGTTCCCGAGTATCAGGGATGGTCCTATTCCTGTTTCGGGCAACCACCCGATGCCGGCAGGCTCAAATGTCTCCTGTTCTGTAAATCTGAGGGCCCCGGTCGGACAGGCGGTGATGCAGGCCGGCTCAACGCTTTCAGCAGTTCTTTCATAGCACAGATGGCATTTCTCAATATACCCTTTTGCCTCATTGATCTTCGGGGCATCGTAGGGGCACCTCCAGGTGCAGTAGCCGCAACCCATGCACCGGTCGGCATGATGTATCACCACCCCGTTGGCGTCAATGGTATAGGCTTTTGCAGGACAACCCTCGGCGCAGGCAGGCTTTTCACAGTGGTTGCATGCGAGCGACAGGCTGATGACGGACATCAGAGGGAGGCCTGAGTTGTTCCAGGTGTAAATACTTCTTGTCCCGGGTTGAAGACCATTTTCCAAAATGCAGGCTGCGCTGCAGGCCTTGCAGCTGACACAGAGTCCGGCATCGAACACAAATCCCCTTCTCATAACGGCAGCTTTTCGATGTCAACCCTTGTGTTATGAAAGGCTGCCCCATGTCCCATATCAGTCTCAGCCGGGGTTATGAGCCTGTTCACTCCTCCACCCTCGGACAGCCATATGCCGTTGGGAAAGACGATACTTCCCTGGCGGACACGAGCCGTAACACTGACCCTGCCTGTTACCTCGCCGCGGGAGTTGAAGACCCTGATGGCGTCACCGCTGATGAGCCCCAGCCTGCGGGCATCGGTAATTGATATTTCCCAGGCAGGAGGATCAGTCACGCTTCTCACCACCTCGAGGTTTCCAAACTGCGAGTGAATCCGTGATGCAATATTCGGCGTCATCAGCCTGAAGGGCAGATGTGATTCATTGAAATCATCAGGCCGATCATATGAAGGAAGCGGATTAACACCCCAAAGCTTCACCGCAATGTCGGACCACAGCTCGATTTTACCTGAGGGTGTACTAAATTTTTGGCTCGCATATGCCGGATGCTCGTTCTGTTCCGGGATGACCGGTTTCTGTATAAGCTCCTCCGGTACGAAACCCGGTGTGTGGCTGATGCGCTCCCTGAGCCAGTTTTCATACTCGCCGGGCGCCGGAATGCCTGAGTCGCTGCCTGTATTCATTCCCATCTTCTGCGCCAGTCTCCAGTAGACCTCGCTTTCGGGCAGTACCTCACCCGGCAGTTCGGTGATGCGAGGTTTATACTGAGCATAGGGATTCCAGTATGAACCCACAACGTCAGCCTGTTCAAAAATTCCCTTGGCGGGCAGTATTATATCTGCCATGGCAGCCGTGTCAGTCATGAATTGTTCTACAACAACCTTAAAAGGGACTGATTCTAATGCACTTATCACATCGCCGCTGCCCGGAAGCTGTGTGACAGGGTTACCCCTCTCTATCCATGCCACCTCAATACCCGGCTCTTTAAGGGCAAAGAAATCCGGGCCAAATGTCGCCATTGAGATGGCACGCCTGAATGGTTTGTCGGCCAGAGGGTCGGGGTAATAACTCAGCGGCTCCTTCACGTCATCAAATATATAGCTCTGAAGATTGGCGAAGTTGAACCCGCAACCGGGTTTACCGAGCATTCCAGTAATTATGGGTATAGTGAGTATTGATCTGATTGTCTGCCCGCCGTTTGTATAACGCTGTATCCCGTATCCGGTAACAACGGTCAGTCGCTCCGTATTGGCCGCCATCACTGCAAGATTGATAATTTCTTCTGCTGGTATACCTGTGATATCCTGAGCCTTGTCAGGTGTTATATCAAGTGATGCTGTAAACTTCTCAAAACCTGAAACATGCTTGCTGATGAACTCAGTGTCGGTCAGTCCGCGGTCTGTAATCACCTTTGAAATTGCCAGCGCCAGGGCAGCATCGGTACCCGGCCGGGGCCTCAGAAGTATATCTGCCTTGTCGGCTGTGGGGGTACGGCGTGGGTCAATGACAACCACCTTTGCTCCGTTCTTCTTCGCCCTGTCAATGTGGATCATCTCCTGCACGTTTGTCTCGGCGGAGTTCTTGCCCCATAATATTATGAGACTGGCGTTGGCCAGGTCCCATGGTACGTTATGCTTCACCTCCCCCAGGGTGAGCCTGACAGCCTCGAGGCCAGCCGGCCAGCAGAGATTGCCGTATGTTGTTGTGGCACCGCCGAAGAGCTTCCAGAAGCTACCGGCAATGTCATTGCTAAGTCCTGAATTGCCACTCCCCCTGTAGAAGAGAATTGAATGAGGTCCGTGTTTATCCCTGGCTGCCAGTAGTTTACCTGAGATGATATCCAGAGCCTCTTCCATCCCGATCCGGGCGAATGAGCCGTCTGCCTGCCTCTGCAAAGGATAGATTATCCGTGCAGAGGAATACTCCCGCTCGAGGTATGACAGCCCTTTTATACACGGGCCCTCCGGGGTTGCAAGGTTACCCTCGTAGGGCAGAATGCGCCTCACTCTGCCATCCTCGGTGAACACCCTGAATGTGCATGTGCTGTAACAGTTTCGCGGGCAAACGGTGATAAACTCCCTCATCCCTACAGGTCATCTATAGGCTCTTCAATGACGGTCTCTATATCCAGGATCCGATTCACCGCATCAGCGATCGTCAGCCGGTATGTTATGCGGTCCTGGCCGATATATGTGAGATAGTCGAACTGCGATGCAGGCGTGGAGTAGGTTGCATTACCAATCTTAAGTGTGATGTCAGCCTCCGTGAAGGCGATATCAAATCTGAAATATTCCGAATATGTCCCGGCGGGTACTGTTCCGAAATTATGTACTCTTACCGTGTAGTCAGTGTTGTCAGTTGTGGTCACTGTCACCTCCTCTATCACCTGTCCGGTCTGGTTAAAGATACGAACATCAGTGGGTCCTTCAGGGGTGATATCCCTCTTCTTGCAGGCTGACAGCATGACCGCTGCCATCATAATTATTATGGGAATTTTTCCTTTCATCTCCGGACAATTTGGTTCCGGGCTGAAAGTTATAAAAATTGTGGTATAATCATCAGATCTTTTCCATGCAGTCGACCCTGATCCATCCCTTGTTGCCGTCAGGGAGCCGGACTTCCAGGAAATCACCCAATTCCTGCTCCACCGTGACGGCAGTGCCTGAGTGGATGACGAAGAGTTCGCTGCCGTTATCACCCGGGGCGCTGCGGCCGGTAACGATGCTGCAGGTGACGACAGCCTTGCTGTTGTTGTTTACAAGTGAATTATTTCGCAGCGCCAGTGAGACTGTCAGCACTGAAAGCAGTAACGCCGCCACTGCCAGCCAGAATGAGAGGAGTCTCCCCCTGGCCCTCGCAAATGTCAGAAATATTACGGCAAACAGCATTGCTGCAACAAACATGGCAATCGCTGTTACCGCCCATATATTTGTTGAGGCCAGCAGGGCAAGGAAATCAAACCACCTTACGAAGAATAGCTGCGGCACGGTCTCAAATCTGTCAGTCACCCTGCTCCTGGCTATCTGGAGGTTGTAGTCTATGTCCTCGTCAGCCGGGGCCACCAGCCTCGCACGCTCATAGAAGAGAATAGCTGAGGCATTGTCACCGGTCTTGAAAAAGGCGTTTCCGGCATTGTACAGGAGATCCCTGCTCCTGAAACCCTCTTCGTATAGTTTTTGGTAGATAGCGGCTGCGCCAGAGAAATCACCGGAGCCATAAAGCTCACCGGCCTGGGAATACCTCTCCTGCGGCGTCTGTGCTACTGTGCCGGAGAGGCTAAGAATGAGTATTGTACAGATAACTATCGCTCTTTGCATATCTCTCCTCCATCAATTCAGAATGTTATCAATCCTGCCTACCAGGATTACGGCGCGCCTGTATAGGCCGGCAGGACTCTCTCCTTCCGACCGTGGCGCATACTGAGAGTACTCAGTAGCTGACAGGATAAGGTCGAGCTCTGTGATCAGATCCTCGCCTGTTTTCCTTGCCCTGAGGCTGTCATAGCATTTTTCCCTTGTCAGTTCCGACTGCGGAATGGCGAGCTTGTCGCCGAGGTAACCCCAGAGTGCCCGTGCGATCTCACTGTTGACCAGCTCTGTCTTACCGGAGCTGAGCAGCGAACTGGCCTTTGCCAGGCGCCTGCGGGCATTTTTCCCGGCCTTACGGTTACGTACTCCGGTGACATCGGCATTGCGCTTCAGCTGCTCGCGTCGGAACAGCAACACCACCGCAGTGATGAAGAGAGCAAGAGCGAACCACGACCAGTAATAAGCCCTTGAAACAAGCGGAGCCAGAGGAACCATGAGCTTACTGCTGCCGTTTCTGATGAACCGTATATCCTGTCCAATGTATTTTACATCCTCACCAGGCAGAAAGAGAGGAGCAGTGGTCTCTGCCTGCCCAGGGGTGCCGGTGACTGTAATGCTGTACCCTTCAGTCCTGAGTGTGACATACTTTTCCTGCAGGGGATCAAAAACGCTGTATGACACCGGAGGGATATCAAAGGTGCCATTGTTCCGGGGTATGAGAAGGTATTCAAATGTCTTGCTTCCGGAAGATGTTCCCGAGCTTTTAACCGTAACCTTCGGGTCATATTTTTCTATCCCCTGCGGGAAGTTGATAACCGGTTCGCCTGCCAGATTAAGGTTTCCTGTGCCCTTCAGCGTTACGGTCAGCGTTATTGCATCATTTACCTGCGCTGCATTAGCGGAGAGCGATGAGCTGAGGTCAAACGAACCTACTGCCCCATGAAAATCAGCCGGTCTGGGGGTTGGCAGCGGCCTGACCTTTATTGTCACAGGCTGTGTTGCCACCTGCTGCGGCACTGTTGATACCCCTGAGAAAAAGGTGTCAAAGAAGGGATCGTCAAAGAAGGGGTCACGCACATTGCTGCGCTGCTGAATCATGGCAGTCATCTCAACCGGGTCTACCCTGACGTCACCGGATATCTGCGGGTAAAGGACGAACCTTTGCAGTACACCGGTGCCGTACTGTACACCGTCGATGACCTCACTCTCAAGACTTCTCAGCGGAGGAGTCTCGATATCCTCACGAAGGAATCCTTTAAAATCCGGGTATTTAAGTTCGTTGATACCTGAGAGGTTGGTGCGGGTGAAGAGCTTGAGCGTGCCGGTAATCGGCTGTCCGACATAAACGTCGCGGGTACTGAGCAACAGCCTGAGAGAGACCCCTGACTCCTGGGCGGCAGTCTGTGAAGCCTGTCCCTGCCCGGAGGTCTGCCCCTGTCCGGACGTCTGGTCCTGGCCCTGACCCTGACCCTGCGACTGAACGGACCCTTCCGGGGAGATCACGATCTGTCTCTCGACAGAGCTGACGGTGAACTTTTTGGCTTCAAACTTCGCCGGTGGAATAGTAAATGTACCGGGTGTACCTGCCACAACATAATATATAAGAGTGGTGGTTGAGACGGAATTAACTTCGCCGTTGATCCACTGCACATTGCGACTGGTAGATTGCTGGGGTCCGGAGACGGAGAATGATGGATCAAATTTCGGTGGAGTAAACTGTCCGTCAGTGGAATTCACAGTGTAAACTATCCTGAACTGCTGGCCTGCAACAGCGCTCTCAGGTGCATCAACGGTAAGCGTAACCTCCTGCGCCGTCATTGTGACCGCCGTCAGAAAGCAAACCATTGTTGCAAGAAAGCTCCTCATAGCCGCCAAAATTACCAATTTTTAATGACCCTTACCTTAGCCTTTGCAGCCTTATCCCGCTGCACTTTCTCCTGTGTCTCCTTCTCATTGGCAGCCAGGGCATCAAGGAGGCGCTTCGCATCTTCCCTGCTTATTGAGGGCTGCTGCTGTTGTTGCTGCTGATCATTCTTATCGTCCTGGTTCTGCTGATCCTCCTGCTTCTCCTGTTCGTTCTTATCCTGCTGATCATCCTTGTTCTCCTTGTTCTCATCCTGCTGCTGGTCCTGGTTCTTATCCTGCTGCTGCTGCTGTTCCTGCTGCTTCTTCAGCTGGTCCTGGGCCCATGCAAGGTTGTATTTGGCCTGGATATTATCCGGATTTAGCTTCAGGGAGTTGATGTATGCCCCGATGCTCTCCTCAAACTTCTGTTCCTTTAACAGTGAGTTGCCCAGGTTGTAGAACCCCTCAGCCTGCTTTTGCGCGTTGCCCTCGCTGGCTTCGGCTGCTTTGCTGAACTCACCTGCTGCCTCACCAAACCTGCCCTGCTTGTACAGGGCATCGCCCAGGTTGAAGCCGGAGTCTTCGAAAGGTTTATCCTGCTCCATGGAACGACGGTACATCCCCTCGCTGCCAGCAAACTCACTCTTCTTATAAAGCCGGTTACCCTTCCTGATATATTCCCTCTCCTCCTGTCCAAGGAGGGTTGAACTTACAATCATCAGGCAGGCTGCCGTCAGAATTACCTTATATGTTGTTCGCCCTGAGTTCATACCCTCTCCTTTTTAGATTCCAACCCGATGATGCCAAGCCGTCTGAGCAGATGGTTCCTGCGGTCGCCAATAAGCATGTCGGCTACCAGCAGTATAAACAGTATGGCAGCCGGAATCAGGAACTGCTCATTGTATTCAGTGTACATCACGCTGTTGATCTCACTCTTCTTCATCCGTCCGATGTCGTTATAGATCTCGTTGAGCCCGATGCTTGTGTTATTGGCCCGCACATACCTGCCCCCGGTCACCGATGCTATCTCCTGCAGGCTTTTCTCATCCAGTTTTGAGATGACTGTGTTTCCTTCCCTGTCTTTCAGGTAGTCTGTTCTGCCACCCGAGCTGACCGGTATCGGAGACCCTCCTGGTGATCCGATGCCGATTGTATGCACAATGATGCCTTTATCAGCGGCCTCCCGGGCTTTCACAACTGCATCATCCTCATGGTTCTCGCCGTCGGTGATAATGATCAGAGCCCTGCTTTTATCGCTCTCCGGTGTGAATGACCTAATCCCGAGGTCAATTGCTGATCCTATTGCCGTTCCCTGCTTTGACACTGCATCCGGTCCTGCCGTTGAGAGGAACATCTTTGCCGAGAGGTAGTCATTGGTTATGGGTATCTGGGTATATGCATCACCGGCAAACAGTATGAGCCCTATCCTGTCGTCACGCAGCTGGTCTACCAGCTGTGAGATAGCCTGTTTAGCCCTTTCCAGCCTCGAGGGGGCTATATCTGTCGCAAGCATGGAGTTGCTCACATCGAGTGCGATGATCACCTCCACTCCCTCGCGCTTGACCTCCTCGAGCCTGGACCCGAACTGAGGCCTTGCCACCGTCAGCACTGCAAAAATAAGGGCAAGCAACCTTATAAGGAACTTTACCGTCATCCGTGCCGGCGAGTAGTCGGGTGACAGCCTCTTCACCAGCTCATTGTCACCAAAGCGCTCCCTGGCCAGCCTCCTTCTCCTGTTGCCGAAAATCCATATGATTACCAGTACCGGCACCAGGAGGAGCAGGTAAAGCATGTCAGGCTGTGCAAATCTGAATGTATCCATTGTTTCGCTATGACATGTTTTTCATAAAGAGATACCTCACCAGCAACTCAAGTGTAAGTATGATTGCAGCGGCCAGAGCCCACTTCATGAAGACCTCCTCGCGCCTGCTGTGTTCCCTTGTCTCTATCTTCGACTTCTCAAGCTTGTCTATTTCACCGTAAACCTGCTGCAGGCTGGTGTTATCAACAGCGCGGAAGTACCTGCCGCCTGTGAGCTCCGCTATTTGTTCAAGCAGCGCCTCATCAATCTCCACCTGCATCTTCTGATAACGCATGCCGAACGGGGTCTGTACAGGGTAGTCAGCATAGCCCCTGCTTCCCACCCCTATGGTATAGACCCTGATACCGAATGTATTTGCTATTTCGGCAGCAGTCATCGGATCTATTGATCCCATGTTGTTTACTCCGTCAGTGAGCAGTATTATTACCTTGCTTATTGCGTCGGAGTCCTTGATCCTGTTGATGGCTGTCGCCAGTCCTACGCCAATGGCCGTGCCGTCTTCAATGATCCCGCTCTTTACCTCCCTGAGGAGGTTTATCAGTACTGCATGGTCAGTCGTCAGCGGGCACTCGGTAAAGCTCTCGCCGCTGAAAACGGTCAGTCCCATGCGGTCATAGGGCCTGCTGCTGATGAACTCCGTGGCGACGTTCTTGGAGGCCTCCAGCCTGTCAGGACTGAAGTCACGGGCAAGCATTGACCCCGACACGTCAAGCGCCAGGACAATATCTATACCCTCGGTTGTGGAGCTTTGCCACTTATCTACGTTCTGTGGCCTGGCAATGACAATAATGACAAGCCCGATGACTATCAGCCTCATGGCAAAGAGCAGATGCCTGAGCCAGTGACGGAAGGTACGGTGGCCGTTCATGAGAAAGCCTGCGGTGGAGAGCTTCATGGAGGCGTGGGCCTTCGACTGTCGGAAGATATAGTATGCTGTCAGCAGTGGTAGCAGCAGCAGGAACCAGAGGAACCACCCGTTCTCAAACGCGATATTATGCATTACTACCTCCTTTCCCTTTCGCTTCTTCATCAGTCACCTCGGGCACTTTTGTCTCCTCAACGAACCTGACGGCGTCATCATAATACCTTTCATGCAGATCGCTCTGCGGCAGATACTTGGCGAACTTGACCATGTCAGAGAGCGAAAGCAGCTCCTTCACCATCGACATCTGTCCGGCGGTAGTGACGGCTGCCTTCTGAAGTATGCGGACGGTCTCGTCGGTTGTCAGCTCCGGCGAGCTGATGCCATAGCGGTTGTCAAGGTATCTGCGGAGTATATCCGACAACCTTGAGTAGAACTCCTTAATTTCACCCTTCTGCCACAGCTCTTCCTGCCGTAGCGTCTGAAGTTCACGCATGGCGATGACATGGGCAGGGTCGGCCGGGGCCGGTGGCCGGACAAACCTCCGGAGCGGATTTCTTGGCAGGAACCGGGCAAGCAGATAGAGTACCACCGCGGATATGAGGGCTATCACCAGCCACGGGAGGATCTCGGAGAAGGTCACCGGGGCGTTCCGCGGGGGGACAATGTCAAATATCACATCCGTGCTGTCGGGAGGCGTCACTTCCGGACGCAGCACCTTCAGCATTGAGTAATCGGAATAATATCTCAGAAGACTGTCGCCGGAGACAACCTCCGCATAGAATGGGGGTATAGTGTATGTGCCTGAATCAAAAGCTGTTACAAGGTATCTGTCGGTTATGGTGAGGCGGCCATCCCCTGAAGCGGCAGTGTCACGCTGACTCGTTCCCAGGATGATGATCTTCCCGGCTAGAGTGTCACTAACAGTGCTCAGCGCTGCAGCAGCGCCTGCCGGTATCTCAGCCTTCACGGAAAAACCTGTCTGATCACCGATGAGTATGGCGGAGGTGTCGGGTGTGGCTGTGATCCTTATCTCCTGCGGCCTGGCATGGGCAGAGAGGATCATCAGCGCTGCTACGGTTAGAAATGCCCTTCTCATGACCTTACCTGTGTTTGAAGACTGAGATGAGTGGCTTGATATAATCGCCTCCGGTACTGATTGTTGCTGAGTCCACACCACAGCTCCTGAAGCTGTTGCTGACGGTCTCATCATGCTTCTTCCACAGAGCTGCATAATCATTCCTTATCCTGGCTGAGGAGGTGTCTACCCAACTCTCCCTCCCTGTCTCCGGGTCGGCGATCTTCATAAAGCCGACGTCGGGAAGTTCCTGTTCGCGTCTGTCACTGATACGCAGGGCGACAACATCATGCTTGCCGGAGGCGATACGCAGAGGGTCAACAAACGACGGAGCCATAAAATCGGAGAGGATAAACGCCGTGCATCGCTTCCTGATGACATTAGTCAGGAAACGGAGCGGCTCCTGGAGTGATGTGCCGGCCGACTGCGGCTCATAACTGAGCAATTCGCGGATAATACGGAGCATGTGCCCCCTTCCTTTCTGCGGAGGGATATATTTTTCGACTTTTTCTGTGAAGAGTATCAGCCCTACCTTATCATTGTTGGCTATAACCGAATATGCCAGCACGGCTGCTATCTCTGTCATCATCTCTCTCTTGGTTGATGCCACCGTACCGAAGTCGCCTGACCGGCTAACATCAACCAGCAGCATCACTGTCAGCTCCCGCTCCTCCTCAAAAATCTTGACATAGGGGTGTCCGAAACGGGCTGTTACGTTCCAGTCAATGTTCCGGATGTCGTCTCCGAACTGGTACTCGCGTACCTCGCTGAAGGCCATTCCTCTACCCCTGAAGGCGCTGTGATACTCTCCTGCAAAGATCTGCCGGGTAAGGCCACGCGACCTTATCTCAATCTTTCTTACTTTCTTAAGCAGCTCTGATGTTTCCACTTTTGCCCTTATGCTATGTCCGCTCGTGGGTCACGGTAAAAAACCATGATTCCTGCTTCAGCCTGACGGTTATCTCCTCACCGCCGGACCTGTAACTCCACCTGTTCGCCTCAGCGGTTTTGTATAAGTCATTAAGCTCTTTTACCTTCCTGTCATAACAGCTGTTGTCACAGGTGATCCTGACGCCCTTGCATTTTCCCCTTTCATCCATGAAGATCACCCATGTCTCATTTTCGTCACGTGAACTGTATTTGAGATACCTGAATGTGTTGTTCCTGAACATGTTATCTATTTTGAGGCCCGGCCTGTCAGCAGACATGATCTCAATGACATGCTGCTCAGGCAGGCCGATGAGCTCCTGGGCTGCAGCAGTGCTGCATACCATGGTCAGCAGGATGACAATAACCGGTATCTTCTTCATGGCCGCTACGGGACTTCAACCGTGTTAAGTATCTCGGTGATGATCTGGTCCTGAGTGATATTCTCAGCCTCAGCCTCATAGGTGAGCCCTATGCGGTGACGCAGTACATCGGCGCAGAGGAAGCGCACGTCTTCCGGTACCACAAAGCCCCTGCGCTTAATGAAGGCATAGGCCTTGGCAGCCAGGGCCAGGTTGATGCCTGCCCTCGGCGAGGCGCCGTAGGCTATCAGGGGCGTGAACTTAGACAGCCCGTACTTGTCAGGCTGGCGCGTAGCAAACACTATATCGAGAATGTAATTCTCAATCTTTTCATCAAGGTAGACCTTCCGCACCACCTCTCTGGCCCTGAGTATATCTTCCGGCTTGAGGATGGTCTTTGCCGTCGGGAACACGCTGGCAAGGTTCTCACGGATGATCATCCTCTCCTCCTCCTTCTCGGGGTAGGTGATCACCACCTTAAGCATGAACCTGTCAACCTGTGCCTCAGGAAGCGGATAGGTACCCTCCTGTTCGATGGGGTTCTGCGTAGCAAGCACCATGAAGGGCTCGCCCAGCTTGTAGGTTGTCTCCCCGATGGTCACCTGGCGCTCCTGCATGGCTTCGAGCAATGCGCTCTGNNTCGTCGGCCAGGATGAAGTTGGCGAAGATGGGTCCTTTGCGGACTACAAATTCCTCCTTCTTCTGACTGTAGATCATGGTCCCTAGAAGGTCAGCAGGGAGCAGGTCAGGAGTGAACTGGATCCTGCTGAACTTTGTGTCGATTATCGAGGCCAGGGTCTTGATGGCAAGAGTCTTTGCCAGTCCGGGCACACCCTCGAGAAGGATATGACCGTTGGAAAGAAGGCCTATGAGCAGCGAATCTGTAAGATGACGCTGCCCGACGATCACCTTGTTTAACTCCTGTCTGACCAGATCAACAAAAGCACTCTCCTTTTCTATC
>DCSU01000134.1:25104-26871 GCA_002325785.1 Bacteroidales bacterium UBA1458
ATCATTTTTGATATTGAAAATCCTTGTTAAAGGTTGTTAAAGAAGTGTTAAAGCTTTTTCCCAAAGTCGCAATGCCTGAATAGCCTCACCATAATTATAAGCACCAGGGGTATGAGCGCCGGGTTGATTCCCTGTCCGGCAATGAGTGACACCGGCAGCCATGAAGCCGAGATAACGAAGGCTGCCCTGCTAATCTTTACTGCCTTTCGACGCATAACAATAAAGGGGAGAAGCACCGGTATCAGGAGATTTATTCCCAGGAAGAGCAGGTTGAAGTGAAGGGCGTCATGTTCGGAGAATATGTTGGTGAAGAGCAATAGAATGGCTACCACCGAATAGATGAAATAGAGCACTATGTCAGTCACCTGCTCGATCCGGGGCTTTCCGAAGACAAATGTGATAAGCAGAACCACCATGAGAAACAGGTAAAAGACCGCCTGCGGGACCAGGGTTTTAATGCCTGGGGCGCCGGGTGCGGGGATGTCAACCACCACTTCGGCAGGACCGGTCAGCGGCTCCTGCTCATTGTCATGCACTATGACCGTGTTGAGCATGTTGTTCATCAGGTGGACCGGCAGGAACATCTCGTCGGATGGAGTGGCCTTTTTGTCAGCCTGCAGTCCGAGCAGCATGTCCGCCCCTAAATCTAGCCACGGCAACACCTTCTGGTTGGGGTCCACCAGCTGGCGGAAGCTCTTCTGCTGCTTCCTCTCTTTCTCAGGAAAGATGACTGTATCAGTTGCTGCCCTGGCAACAATATCGCGGACCCGTGTTGCACAGTTGTCAAAGAAGAAGTCATACCTGTATCTGACATTTTCCGGCTGAAGATTCTCATCAATAAGGGCAAAAAGTCTCTCCTTCTCGGCGGTGGTGAGATTCAGCTTCTGTGACCATACAGCGCGGCCATCCGCAATGTACTCCTTCAGAAAGTCCTCATAGCTGTAAGCTCCCAGCAAATAATCAAGCCTTCCCTTCGCAAAGCGATAAGCAAAATTGGGAGTCGAGAAGTCGAAGATGCCCCAGTTATAAACCCTGTCAAACGTGGTTCCGCGAATGGTTACCCGCAGCGCTGTGTGGCCATAGATGGAGTAGCTTTCCGTTCCCGGTGCGCATGTAATTATATAGACATCAGCACTGTCAGCTATGCCTGCGCTGGCATGAGCCGGACGGATGAGAATGAGCAATGCCAGAATGAAAAGTATCTTCTTCATGCCTCAGATTTGAGGCATAAACCTAGCCAAAAAATTTTGATTATTAAAAGGTGCCTGAAGAGACCATAATATCTTTTGAATCAACAACCTGACAACAAGACTGTTCCGATTAGTCTTTCTCTCTTAGCTTTTCAAGGATTCTCCTGGCATTATCGTTCGATGGATTGAGAGTCAGGGATTTTTCATAATGAGCAATAGCCAGATCGTTGTTGCCTGCACTCATGAATCCTTCCCCCAGGCTATCCCAGACCCTGGCTGATTCGGGGAACAGTATGACATTTAGTTTGAAAAGCTCCAGTGCTTTTTCAATGCCACCATGGCTGCGCATGAACATATACCCGTACCTGTTTATGGCATTTTCAACTGCCTTATCTGCTGGTTCCTCTTTCCGAATCAACTCATTGGCCAGCCTCCTGTATTCAGTGGTATCTTCCTTTGCAAGTGCCTGTCTCAATTTCTGACAAGGTGAGATTACATCAGGCAAGTCCGGAATCTTTAGCTCGGGTCAATCTATACAAGCAAATACATGCGGCTTTCATGAGGTATGCTGGCAGAG
>DCSU01000073.1:0-19020 GCA_002325785.1 Bacteroidales bacterium UBA1458
TCCCAAAATCGCAAATCGCAAATCATAAATCCTTTCGACTTCAGAACCTGTGACTGCCGGCTGCTGACTGAGGACTTAAAAAAAGAGGGACAACCACTAAAGTTGCCCCCCTAGCCTTCCTTTACAGACAGTTTTAAACTTCAGAAAATCAAATGGCTATCTTGTTTTCCGAAGAGGTTCCGGTGAATATTTTCAAACCTGGACTTTCTCTTGCAGGTAATGAGACAAATATCGATGTGCCTCCGGCATCGTTAGGCTCAACCCTTATTTTGCCTTCCAATGCTGATATAAGATTTCTGGCCAGGATCAGACTCATAGCGGAATAGGTATCCTGACTGTCGGAATGTTGGATCTCAGGATTATCGGAAAGCAGCAGATCGCTGCTTCGTTGGAAATCCTGGCCAGAATCTTTTACATAGAATGTTATTGTCTCATCGTTGAATGTACACCCGACCTTAATAAACCCTGAAAAAGTATTATCGAGTGAATTGCGGAACAAATTGTTGACGATTCTTATGGTCCTTGCTGTGTCAAGTCTCAGCATCAGTTTGTCAGGAAGATTATCCTCCTGGATCAGAACCAGATTGTCTTTGCCTCTTTTCCTCATTAAAACCCTGAAATCTGAGGTCAGTGACTCAAACAGTTTAGTGGCGTCTGTCTCCCTTAGGTCTTCCCTGGCTGATCCTGCCTCAAGTGCAGCAGTATCAAAGAAGTTTTCAAATAACCCTATCAGTTGCTCGCAGGAGGTGATAATCTGCTCCGAGAACTCACGTTTTTCATTTTCGCTGAAGCGCGTGTTGTTCATCAGGTATGAGAAGGCAACGATGGAGTTCATTTGTGTCCTTACCTCATGTGATACACCTGCGAGTATTTTTGGCTTGTTTATCATCTGGTTCATTTTTTTCTGCCCTGCCGCCGCTGTCATATCTGACTCCCTGTAGGCATTACGAAGTAACTCGAACATATGAACAGAATGAAGTTGGATTGATTTCCTATCTTAGTTTACGCGCCAGTCTGGCTGCCTGTTTGCCATAGCGGCTTTTTGAACCGGCAATGGCCTCGAACTGTCTCACAGCTTTGTCAGTATTGTCTGTCATCATGTAACAGAGGCCCAGGTACCAGGCAGCATCCTCAAGATAGAGGTTGTCATTGTGCTCTATCACCTTCGTGAATGACCCGCTGGCGAGAGGATAATTGCTTACCTCCATATTGGCCATGCCATGCATGAACACAGATTCCATGTTATCCTGTTCACTTATGATCACCTGCTCAAGGAAACTGATGGCTTTATCATATTCCTTTGCGGCATATGATGCTATGGCATTCTCCATCAATGTATTGTCTGAACTGACAGCTGACCTTACCGCTCCCGGAGTCTCGTACCGGGCATAATAGGCCGAATACAGGTCATCACCTGAAGTGGCCGGTCTGACTGTGAGGTACAAAGCCGTTGATATTACTGCAAGGAAAAGTATTGCTGCAGCATACCTGGCTGTTTTTAAAGCAGTACGGCGTATTGTTCCCGGTGAGCGTCTCTTAATGGCGATAACGCCAAGCTTTGCTCTCAGCTCAATTATCTCCCTGTCTGCCAGTATCTCATCCGTCATCTGCCTTAGATGCACCTCCCGGGCCAGCTTCGGGTCTTTTTTCATCTCCCCTTTGAGCCATTCTGACTCAGCCTTGCCGGCCGAGCCGGCAAGAAAGTCCTCAATTGTGTTGTTGACATTAATAGTCTTCATCTTCTGTTGTATTATTTCACACTTATAAAAAACTATCAGTTAAATAGTTAATTACAGTTCGCACTATGCCTTCCCCTGCACTGCCGTCAACATGCAAGCATGTTGCCTGTAAGGTTCAGGTTAATCTGCGCATGGCAGATGCACCTGTGCTGGATATATCTTTTGGCCGGACTCCCGGCTCCGAAATCTCAATCAGATTTCAATGACTACCGGAGGTCTGGTAGGGTTGGTACCGTTATCATTTTTTCCGCCGTTTCCGCCACGAATGTTAATCATTTCTTCATTTGAAAGAACAAATTCTGTCAGGTTTGAAATTGTCAGGGTTTTCATGTCTTGGGTTTATTTGTTATGAATTCAGGGTTTGATTTCACTTCTATACCGTACATGTCAGAAAAATGCCTTTTGTGACACGAAAAAATCAACTTTTTTTTAAAAAAAATGCAACAAATTGATATTCAATACTGTATAAATTCAAAAAACCCACCCTCAGGGTAACGGATTGTTTTATACATTTACCACCGGAAAGAAAGAAGAACCACGCTGATGAGTCTGAGGGCATACATTCTCATTCATTTATTATTGTTTACGGCATTCATCTTTGATACGTCAGCCTCGGATGTGACATCTTTTTGTAAGGTCGCCGGGGGTGATTCAGCCTCTGTGTCCCTTACCCGGCTCAACGAAAAGCTCCTTGCAGTATTAGAGAGTGACAAATCTGCGTCTGAAGTCACAGATATTGCATTATCCATCGATTCCCTGATCGCATCAGGGATAGTTACAGACACATTCTTACTTTCTGATTCACATTATGCTCTGGGGCACCATCACCTTAACAACAGCAGGTACAACAGGGCGTCGGATCATTTCTACCTCTCTGTTGCTTACAGGGAAAGAATGGGTGTGAGAGACCGCAGGTATGCCCTTGGCCTGACCAACAACGCCGTCGCTCTGCTCAGGGCCGGGGATTATCCGCGTGCCTACGATCAGGGTCTCAGGGGTCTTGAGGCCAGAAGAGCTGTCTCCGGAAGTGACTCATCGGCTCTCGCCGGCAATTATCTCAACCTCGCGAGTATATCCCTTGAGATGAATGATGCTGACAGGGCCGTCAGGCTGGCTGAGTCAGGACTAAACCTTGCAAAGGCCTATCCGGCGATAGTCACGCCAAAAATAAAGGCTGATCTCTACCAGGTAATCGGACTGAGCCTTTACCGCACCTCGGAATATACCAAGTCGCTGGTCTACTGTGGCGAGGCACTCCGGCTTTATGAGATGGACGATGCCGCCAGCCTTGACTCCAAATTGCTTATTCTTAATACTATCTCTCAGCTATACAGGCGCCTCGGCCAGCCTTCGGAGGCAGAGTCCTGCTTCAGGAGAGGACTCGCACTCAGAACAGGTGGAAATATCAGGGATAAGTTCATTATATATATAAACTATGCGGATTTTCTTGCTGAGAACGGGCGCAAGGGCGAAGGCGAAAATGTTCTAAATGCTGGTATCGCCAATGTTAGCAGGGAATTTGGCATGAGCAGCCGCGAGTATTGTATGATGCTGGCATCAACGGGAGATTTTGTCAACCGGACCTCAGGTGACTCCGGACGAGCACTTGAGATATACGTTGGGTGCATGCCATATATTGAGAACCATCCCTGGGATGTATCCATGAAAAAATACATCCTGGTCAAGTATGCTGAGATCCTTCTTGATGCAGAAATGTACGAAAGGGTTCTTGAGGTCAGCGATGAATTTTTTAATGAATCCCCTGACGGGGATGCCGGCGTTGCATCGCCCGGCCGGGACATTACCTTCTCGGAAGATGACCTCCAGATGGTGTATTTGAGGTACAGGGCCCTCAATGACATTGCACGTCTGAGCGGAAGCACCGACAATCTGAGGGAGGCGGTTACCACAGGCAGAATGCTTGTCTCTCTCTATGACCGGCAGAGGCTGGAGATGAGTGAAGAGGAGAGCCGGATCAGTCTCAGCGTCTACTCAAGAGATATTTATACCGGGATGATTGGAAACTACACTGACCTTTATGAGAAGACCCGTGACCGTGAATCCCTAGAAGGTCTCTTTGAGTTTTCGGAGAGGAGCAAGGTGGCAGGATTCCTCGCCTCAATGAGAGAGCTTAACGCTGCAAAATTTTCCCTTCCGGCTGGGCTCACCGGGGTGGACAATGAGATAAGACAGAAGATAGGCTTTTACCGCGAACTGATTGACAGTGAACGAGCCAGGACACTACCTGATACCCTGCGCATAGCCACCTGGGAGAGCGTTAGCTTCCGGCTTCTGCGATCACGTGACTCGCTGGTAAGGGTTTTTGAGGAGAGCTATCCTTCATATTATAACCTGAAGTACAGGAATGAGGTTACTCCGCTGAACGAGGTCACCGGTGTGATTGGCAAGAAATCCAACCTCCTGAGTTATGTTCTGACTGAGGATAAACTCTTCATTTTTATAACAAACAGCAGAAATACAGAGATCATTACACGCGACATTGATTCCACATTCTTTACCTCGCTGCACCGTTTCCGGAGTATGCTCTCCACCTATCCGGTAACCACGGATGTCAGGCAACCCTTTAATGACTTCATGGATTTGGCGTACGAACTCTACAGGATACTGCTGGAGCCTGCGGTACCTTATCTGAAGGGGGACAAGATCATAATATCACCTGACAACATTCTTTCATATCTTCCCTTCGAGACCCTTGTTACCGAAGAGTTTCGGAGTCAGGAGTTGTTATACCGCGAGGCGCCTTTTGCTCTTAAGAGGTACCGTTTCTCGTATATTTACAGCGTCACTCTCTCATCTGAGACGCAGGAGCGAAGTCGCAGTCTGCGTAACAAACTCGTGGCCTTTGCCCCCTCTTATGACGGGTTGGAACTGGACGACTCCCTGCTAATCTCGTGGCCGAATCTCAGGGGTGAAATCAGGAGTCTGCCCTATGCGGCACTGGAGTCGGAGGATGCCGTTGACCAGTGCGGCGGTGAAGCATATCTTGCCGGCGAGGCAACTGAGGAGGCGTACAAGAGGGAGGCCGGACAGTACGATATTATTCACCTTGCAATGCATACCCTGATCAATGACCAGGCCCCGGCCTATTCGAAAATGATCTTCTCTGCCCCGTCTGACGGTACTGATGACGGCATGCTCAATACATACGAGGTTTACAGTGTGCCTGTAAATGCCATGATGGTAGTGCTCAGTTCCTGTAATACCGGCGTCGGGAAACTTATTAGCGGAGAGGGAATACTGAGCCTTGCAAGAGGTTTTCTCTATGCTGGCAGCAGGTCGGTTGTGATGTCTATGTGGGCTGTTGAAGACAAATCAGCGTCGGAAGTGGTACGTTCCTTCTACAAGAACATGCGCAGCGGTCAGACAAAAAGCTCGGCACTTCGCAGTGCCCGTCTAAAGTTCCTGAGGTCAGCCGACCAGGGACGATCACATCCTTATTTCTGGTCCGCACTGGTTATATACGGTGATGATACACCTCTATGGTTCAACCGGATCAAACTTTATTCAGGCCTCCTTATACTGCTGATGACGGTGGCTATCCTTGTTGCGTCGGTCTATAAAGGCCCCAGATCCTGATACTCGGGGTCAGTCTTGATGATCTCCATCAACGCCTCCTTGCACAGGTACTTTTTTCTCCTGGCGTATGATTCGCTCTTCAGCCCCATAGTGCGGGCTATCTCTTCGTAAGTGTGTCCTTCGCTGAAGAGGTTAAGCACCATGCGGCAGTCATCCCTGAGCAAGGCGAATGAACGTGTGACAATCCGCTCGAGGGTGCCGTTGGAAAAATCATCTGCCTCATCCGGTTCGGCCGGTTCGGTCTCAAATGATGTCATTCGCGACCGGTAACGGAGCTGTGCATTCCAGACATTCCTGGCAACTCCGAAAAAATATCCCTTCAGGTCGGTAGTAAGTTTGAAATCATCTCCGGTAACCTGTTTGTACAGTATGACTACCGTCTCCTGAAGCACGTCATTGACGTCATCATCAGACCCGCTGTTCTTCCTCAGGTGATCTCTTATAACCTCATAGTAAGCATCATAGAGGTAGGTAAGAATGCGGCTGTCCTGCTTCCTGATACCATCAATGATGTCACTGTCCTGATACTTCCTGAATAATCCCAAGCAAGCGGTTTAATTGGCAAATATAGCATTTCCGCAATCGATATAAGTAAAATGTCCTGCCCGCACTTTTACAGCGGTGCCCCATCCGGGAGGCAAAATATCAATATATTTACACTTCATNNAAATAGTCCGGTCAGCACTTTTGCGACAGGGCCTGACCGGGGCGGCAAAATATCAATATATTTACACATCCTTTAACCTTGAATTCCCGATATGAAATGACTTATCCGTTTGTCAGACAATATGATGCAATGGACTGCGGTCCGGCCTGTATAAGCATGGTCGCATTGTGGCATGGCAAGCGCATCTCCCTTGAGACTATCAGGAAACGTTCCTGGATCACCCGTGAGGGAGTCTCGCTGCTTGGCCTCAAGTCTGCTGCCGAGAGCATGGGGTTCACCGCCGTGGGAGTGAAGATACCCTTCCGTAAGCTTCAGGGGGACATTCCCCTGCCCTGCATAGTGCATTGGCAGCAAAACCACTTTATCGTGGTTAACAGGGTCTCGGAAAAGAGGGTCTGGGTAAGTGATCCTGCTATTGGCAGGGTAAAGATGACGCACGAGGAGTTTATCAGAGGATGGGGCTCCTCAGAAGTTGACGGTGAGACGGCCGGGATGGCCCTGCTGCTGAAGCCCGATGCCGCATTCGAGGCACTGGAGAACGATCCGCCTCCAAAGGGAGGGTTCGAATTCCTGCTGCCTTACCTGAAGCCCTACCGGAAACAGATACTTATACTCATTGCCGGCCTCATTGCTGGCAGTGCAATCCAGCTGGTTTTCCCCTTCCTGACCCAGGCAATCATCGACAGGGGTATAGCCGACAGTGACATCCGTCTGATTTACCTCATCCTGGCCGGTCAGCTTGCACTGATTCTAGGACGTCTTGCTGTTGAGTTCTCGCGAGGTTGGCTGCTGCTTCACCTGGGATCAAAACTCAATATCACCATTGTCTCTGACTTCCTCGCGCGTCTGATGAATCTCCCTATCGCTTACTTTGACACCAAGCTGAACGGCGACATACTACAGAGGATTGATGACAACTCCCGGATTGAGAACTACCTGACCTCCTCAAGCCTGGCCATACTCTTCTCCCTGTTCAATTTTGTGATCTTCGGGGTGGTGCTCGGCATCTACAGCATCGCGGTGTTACTGGTATTCCTTACGGGAACGGCACTTTACATCCTCTACGTCACCCTCTTCATGCCGTCGCGCGAGCGGCTTGACAATATACGGTTCATGCAGATGGCCGAGGCCGGCAACAAGATGATCAATATCGTCAATGGCATGCAGGAGATAAAGCTGGCGGGAAATGAGGCCACCAACAGGCGCGAATGGGAGGGACATCAAAAGGAGATTTACCGTACCCGCATTGAAGGACTGAGAATACACCAGTTCCAGGCAGCGGGAGGCACGCTTATTCACGAGTCTGCCAACATATTCATTACAGTCATTTCCGCAACCCTTGTCATAAACGGTTCAATGACCCTTGGCATGATGCTTGCCGTACAGTTCATCACCGGCCAGTTAAACGGGCCTGTCTCACAGATTGTCAATTTCATGAGGTCAACGCAGGATGCGAGGATCAGTCTTGAACGACTGGCGGAGGTGCATGCCATGGAGACAGAAGATCAAGGCAGCGAAACCATCGTTTCAGACATGCCCGGTAAAGTGAATATTACTGTAAGTGATCTTTCATTCAGATATGAAGGACCAGGGTCACCATGGGTTTTTAAGGACCTGAACATGCTCATCCCTGCCGGAAAGATCACCGCTATTGTAGGTGAGAGCGGATCAGGCAAGACAACCCTGCTTAAGCTGCTCATGGGATTTTACAGGCCCACCGGAGGATCAATCATGATAGATGGGATGAAACCGGAGGAGATAAGTGTGGCTTCACTCAGGAAGGCCACGGGAGTAGTGATGCAGGAAGGGTACATCTTTCCTGATACCATCCTCGGTAATATTGCACCCGGCACAGATGACCCTGACATGGAGAGTATACGGCAGGCCGTCAGCGTTGCCAGCCTTAAGTCGCTGATTGACACCCTGCCGGCTGGCCTGCTGACCAGGGTGGGCCAGGGAGGACATGGGCTGAGTCAGGGTCAGAAGCAGAGGATACTCATCGCAAGGGTGGTCTACAAACAGCCTTCGCTGCTGCTTCTTGATGAGGCTACCAGCGCCCTTGACGCATCCAACGAAAGGATGATAGTGGAAAACCTTGCCGGGTTCTATGCCGGCAGAACAGTGGTCATCGTGGCTCACAGGCTCAGCACTGTAAGACATGCTGATATGATAGTGGTGCTTGACAAAGGCAGGGTCTCCGAATCAGGATCACATGAAGAGCTGACCCGAATGAAGAGCACTTATTATAAGCTGATCAGAGATCAGCTTGAACTGGGTAAGTGATCAGATTACGCTTTCCGTCCTGAATAGGGCTCGTAATCATCAGGCTGAACTGTGAGATTGTTCTTCTCCACGGGTTTTGCCATGCCGGAGACCGGTGACTTTCCCTTTTTACTGACATACTTCCGGTAAAGGCTGAAAACTGCCACCGAAACCATTGCTGCCAGAATTATGATATCCTTCTTTTCCATTGTTTATACTACTGAAATAGCACTGTCAAAGTTATGCATTTTAGTCTTTGGCAATGACCGTGGGTCATTTAAATGATGTATTGGTTTGAGTTTTACCAATAATCCATTATTTTCGTGGTTTGAAAAAAGGGGGGGTGCTGTATTGCATTAGCCTTTGTAACTTACTGAAGAAAAAGGATTACTGATGACTACAAAAGATCCGAAAGACTCTGTTCATGATGAACAATTCGATGGCGAAGAAAAAGCTGTTGAATCTACGGAAGAGACTGTGAATGAAATGGCTGCATCAGATGCGCCGGCCGACGAAGCTGTGGCGGATCAAGATGGTTCAGAGCCTGAAGTTGATAAAAGTGCTGATGAGCACGTAAAAATTGAGGAGACTGCAACCCCTGAGGAGGATGTAACTGCTGCTGAGCCGGAAGCCGCTGAGGAGGATGTTGCTGCTGCTGATCCTGAATCCGTTGAGGAGGATGTAACTGCTGCTGAGCCGGAAGCCTCCGAGGAAGATGTAACTGCTTCTGAGACAGTGATATCGGATAAAACCGCAGTATCAGAATCAGAACCAGCTGAGGCTGATGGTGAGGTGGAAGAGGCACCTGAAAAAGCCGGCAGTGAGGATGATGATGATGCAGCTGAGGAGGATAATTCTGCCGCCGGATCAACTGATGCGGAAACTCCTTCCATCGACCCGGAGGCGGAATTACCTGAGGCTGAGCATGAGGAAGAGCATGTCAACTATGATGATATTGTGCTTCCGCAGGTTGATTACAGCGGTTTTTCAAGAAAGGAACTGCTGGAAACTCTGGCACTCATCGTAGAAAACAGGCCGCCATCGGAAATATTTGACGATGTCAACAGGATCAAGGAGCTGTTTTACAAGAAGACCAAGGTTGAATTCAACGAGAAGAGGCTGAACTTTGCTAAGGAGGGAGGCAATATTGATGAATACAGGCCCGAACCGGATGAGCTCGAAAACAGTATCAAGATCATTCTTGAGGCCTACCGGGTCAAAAAGAGCGACTTTAACAGGGTACAGGAGAGCGAAAAGCAGGAGAACCTGCGCAAAAAGATTGAAATAATAGAACAGATAAAGGAACTCGTTAACCGGGAAGAGGCCATCAATAAGACCTTCCAGGAGTTCCGCAACCTGCAGAACGAGTGGCATTCAACGGGTATAGTCCCGCAGGTTGCACTGAAGGACCTGTGGGAGAACTATCACCACAGCGTGGAGATGTTCTATGATTACATCAAGATCAACCGTGAACTCAGGGATCTTGACCTTAAGAAGAACCTTGAGGCCAAGATAATCCTTTGCGAGAAGGCCGAAGAGCTGCTTCTTGAACCTAATGCCGTTACCGCCTTCAAACTACTCCAGGATTATCACAACAACTGGCGGGAGATAGGACCGGTTCCTCATGAGAGCAAGAATGACGTATGGGAAAGGTTCCGTGAGGCCACTTCGAAAGTCAACAAGAGGCATCATGAATTTTTTGAAAAGCAGAAGGATGATCAGAAGCACAATTTCGATGCCAAGACAGCTCTCTGTGAAAAGGCTGAGGAGATAGCTTCAGGTGAGATACTTACATTCTCTGATTTCAAGGAAAAATCGGAGGCCATCATTGAGTGCCAAAAGCTATGGAGAACCGTTGGCTTTGCCCCTAAGAAACATAATAACAAGATATACCAGCGGTTCAGGACCGCATGCGATACATTCTTCGAAAAGAAACGTGCATTCTTTGCTGAAAGCAAGGAGATCCAGGTAAAGAACCTACAGCTCAAGACCGAGCTCTGCATGAAGGCTGAGGCGCTTCAGGAGAGCACTGACTGGAAGGATACTTCGGAGATGCTCATCAGGCTGCAGAAGGAGTGGAAGGAGATAGGCCCGGTACCAAAAAAGTACTCCGAAAAGATCTGGAAGCGCTTCCGTCTGGCCTGTGACACCTTCTTTACTCATAAGTCGGAATATTTTCAGGGCAGGGATACCTCGTACGAGGATAATCTCAATGCTAAGCTTGCCATTCTGCAGGAGATAGAGGCGTTTGATCCGGGTGATAACCCCAAGGCGGCCTTTGAGAGGCTTAAAGATATCCAGAAGCACTGGACTGAGATAGGTTATGTGCCATTCAACCGCAAGGAAGAGATAGCCCGTCTTTATAAGGAGGCGCTCAATAAACAGTTTGACAGGCTTAAGCTTGATGATGCGGATAAGAATATCCTCAGGTACAGGAGCAAGGTTGACAGCGCCTTGTCAAACCCGCGTGCAGCAAGGAAAGTGCGGAACGAAAGAGAGAAATTCTTCAGTAAGATCAAGCAGCTTGAAAGTGACATTGTTCTATGGGAGAACAATATAGGCTTCTTCGCCAAGTCGGCCAATGCCGACACAATGATCAAAGAGGTCAGGGAGAAGATAGAGGAGGCACGCAGGAACATAAAGCTCATGGAAGAAAAAGTGAAGCTGATTGACAGTTCCATGTATGAAGAATAGCCTTCTTGTTTTCGATAATGAATAATTAAGATAACTGTGACTGAGGTAAAGTATATTTTCGTGACCGGCGGGGTTACATCTTCTCTTGGCAAAGGAATCATTTCAGCATCACTGGCAAAGCTTCTTCAGGCCCGTGGATACTCTGTAACCATACAGAAACTTGATCCATATATTAATGTCGATCCAGGCACCCTCAACCCTTATGAGCACGGTGAATGCTATGTCACCAGTGACGGTGCCGAGACTGACCTCGATCTTGGGCATTATGAGCGTTTTCTCAATGTGCCGACCTCACAGGCAAACAATGTCACTACCGGCAGGATTTACCAGTCGGTTATAAATAAGGAGCGTAAGGGCGACTACCTGGGCAAAACGGTACAGGTGATCCCTCACATCACTGATGAGATCAAGCGGCGCATCAAGCTGGTTGGCTCGGGCGGCAAGTTTGAGATAGTTATCACCGAGATTGGCGGTACTGTTGGCGACATCGAGTCGCTGCCCTATATTGAAGCTGTCAGGCAGCTAAAGTGGGAGCTGGGTCCACAGAATTGCGTCGTGATCCATCTTACACTGGTGCCTTACCTTCACGCTTCCGGGGAACTCAAGACGAAGCCCACCCAGCATTCGGTCAAGATGCTGCTGGAAGAGGGAATACAGCCTGACGTACTGGTTCTGCGTACTGAGCGCAGCATAACCGAGGATGTGAGAAGGAAGGTTGCCCTCTTTTGTAACGTCGAGCCGGGCGCAGTGGTTGAGTCAATAGACGTCTCAACTATCTATGAAGTCCCCATACGGATGCAGCAGGAGATGCTTGACCTGACCGTCCTGCGCAAGCTGGCGCTCTCGCCAGGTCATGATCCTGTCCTTGATGAGTGGAAGGAGTTTCTGCGTAAGTTGAAAAATCCGGCTCACAGGGTCAAGATTGCCCTTGTTGGCAAATATGTTGAGCTGGCTGATGCTTATAAATCAATTTCGGAGGCTTTTATCCACGCCGGCGCCGCAAACGAAACAGCAGTTGATCTGAACTTTGTTCACTCTGAGGAGATTGATGAGGAGAACTACCGGGCCAAACTGTCAGGTTATGACGGAATAGTGGTTGCGCCAGGGTTCGGATCCAGGGGAATAGAGGGAAAGATTCTGACTGTGAACTACGCCCGTACGAATGACATTCCGTTCTTTGGGATATGCCTCGGTATGCAGTGTGCTGTCATTGAGTTCGGTCGTAATGTGCTTGGCCTTGAAGGAGCCCACTCAACAGAGATCAACCCGAAGGCTAAGCACCCTGTCATAGACCTCATGGAGGAACAGAAGAGTGTCACCGAAAAGGGAGGCACAATGAGGCTGGGAAGCTATGCCTGCGAGATCCTTCACGGATCCGAATCATGGAAGTGCTACAGGAAGGAGGAGGTAACCGAACGTCACCGTCACAGGTATGAATTCAATAATAAGTATCTTGCTGAATACAGGAACGCCGGCATGATTTCCTGCGGAACAAACCCTCAGTCGGGACTGGTTGAGATAATAGAGATACCGTCAAACCGGTGGTTTGTAGGTGTTCAGTTTCATCCTGAATACAGCAGCACCGTGCTCAAACCGCATCCTCTGTTCGTAGGGTTTGTGAAGGCCTGTATTAAAAACTGAAAAATAAATATAACTGGGAACAAACAATAATGGATAAAAATACAATCACCGGCATCGTCCTCATTTTTCTGATCTTTTTAGGATTCAGCTTTTACAATAACCATAAGACAGGGAAGGTCTTTGAAGCAGAGACCGAATATGCCGATTCTCTGTATGCAGCAGGCAATTTTGATGATGCCAGGGAGGCTTACATCAGGGCGCTGGGGTACAAGCCCAAGGACCAGCCCACCATTGACAGGGTTGTTGAGTTGAATAACAGGCTTGGGCTCCAACAGCAGTCAGAGGCATCTGCTCCGGCAGTCATCACTTCTGACAGCGTCGCAGCGCCATTGGTATCATCTTCTTCCCCCGTAACAGACAGTGCAGCCTACGGTGTCTTCTCTGCCAGCTCATCCGGAGAAGATGAGTTCTTCGTAATGGAGAATGATCTGCTGGCAATAACCATATCGGCAAAGGGAGGTAAGCCCTGGTCGGTCAGGCTGAAGAACTATCAGACACACGATTCCCTGCCAATAGTGCTTTTTGCTGGCGATTCAACCGTTTTCGGCTATAAGTTTTTCACGGCTGACAACAAGCCTATAAAGACTGACGAGCTCTATTTCAGTCCTGTCAGCTACGCCGGACCCGTTGTTCCCAGCGGTGGGCCTGTAAGCCTCACCATGAGGCTGGAGGCCAGTGACGGAGCATCGATTGAATATGTATATACCATCCAACCCGATGATTACATGATAGGGTTCGAGACAAAGTTCAACTCCATGGGCTCAGTCATCCCGCCAAACACAACCTCCCTGGCGCTCGACTGGAAGATGTATCTTCCCCAGCAGGAGAAGGGGAGACAGAATGAAGACATGTATACCGGCCTGAAATATAAGGTATACCAGGAAAGCGTTGAGGACCTCGGGGGTGCACGGCAGAGACAGAAAAAGGATATTGTTACCGAAAACCTCATGAGAACCGACTGGATAGCCTATAAGGACCAGTTCTTCTCATCGGTGATCATTGCCGAAGACTTCTTCCTGAATGCCACAGTCTCATCCTCAACTGCTGACCCAACCTCAAAATACCTGAGATTTTTCGAATCGGAGATAGGTGTACCATATGCCCATGCTGAAAACTCATCTGTGAAGATGAAGATGTATTTTGGGCCTAACAGCTTCACCCTCCTTAAGAAGTATGATATGCAGCTTGAGGAGCTTGTCTTCCTCGGGAGAAATATCATTAGGTGGATCAACCAGTATGTGATCATACCGATCTTCAATGTGCTTGATAACTTTATCGTCAATTACGGACTGATCATCCTTATCCTTACCCTTCTTATCAAGGTTGTACTGTTTCCTCTTACCCACAAGTCGTTCCTCAGCCAGGCCAAGATGCGTGTCATGAAGCCCATGGTTGACGAGATAGGCAAGAAGTTCCCGAAGTCGGAAGACGCTGTGAAAAAGCAGCAGGCAACAATGGAACTATATAAGAAGGCAGGAGTAAGTCCTATGGGAGGATGCCTTCCGATGCTCCTTCAGATGCCTATCCTCTTTGCAATGTTCCGGTTCTTCCCGACATCCATTGAGCTCAGGCAGCAGTCGTTCCTATGGGCCAAGGATCTTTCAACATATGACAGCATACTCGACCTGCCATTTACTATTCCGATGTATGGAGCCCATGTCAGTCTCTTTACGCTTCTCATGACCGTCTCCACTATTATCTCAACGAAGATCACTACCCCGGCAGGAGGACAGGAGCAGATGCCCGGAATGAAGACCATGATGTACATGATGCCTGTGATGTTCATGCTTATTCTGAATAATTTCTCTGCAGGACTGACCTATTACTACTTCCTGGCTAACGTGATTACAATAATTCAGACACAGGTTTCAAGACAGTTTGTCAATGAAGGTGAGATCCTGAAAAAGATTGAGGAAAACAAGAAAAAACCGGTCAAAAAGTCGAAGTGGCAACTACGCCTCGACGCTGCATCCAAACAGAGCGGTCGCAGGCTTCCTAAAAAATAGAAACAAGAAAGTGCTTTTCAGCATTTTCTGTGTTAAATAGGTCTAAAATCAACTTAATTCTAAATATTTAAGTTAATTTAGACCTATAATTTTTAAATGAAATGGGGAAAAAGGTAAAAAACAAAGACATTGCCGCAAGACTTGGTCTTTCCGGCACATTGGTATCATTAGTGCTAAACAGCAAGGCTGACCAGCACGGGATAAAGAAAGAGACACAGGAGAGGGTACTTGCTGTTGCACGACAGATGGGTTATTTTAATGCGGTGGCAGAAAAGGGGGAAACTGCACCTTCAGAAGAAAAGCCCGGTATTATCGGCATGGTCGTGCCCTCAATGAATGATCCTTTCATCTATGAGATAACGCCCTATCTGCAGAAGGCATTTTCAAGCATCGGACTGGGCTTTTCGGTATTCACGAGGGACCCTGATGACATGCGTTTCAACAGGTTGACCACCTCGCTTAAGAAATTTTTCAGCGGAATGATTCTCGTCGGCAATGCTGCAGATGACACCTTGATCAGGGCGTTGAACAGGGATGGCTATCCGCTGGTACTGCTTGAGAAATCACTGAAGAGGATGAGGCTGAACACCGTCTGCTCAGACAGGATCGCGGGTGCTGCCATAATGACGCAGCATCTGACTTCGCTGGGGCTTCGTAACCTCCTGATCATCTCTGGTGAGGATACAGCATCCTATGACAAGGAGATGCTTGAGGAACTCAAGAATGCCACAAAAAAATCTAAAAACTTTGATGCGGTGCACTTCACCGTAGCCGGTCTTCCAAAAGCAGGGGATAAGTTCGATTTCGGGCAGATAGAGAACTTCCTCCGTCCGCCACACAGGAGTGACGCAATAATAGTCATCAACTCACCCTTGGTGTTTCCGTTATACCTGGCATTGCAGGAAAAGAATATCCGGATTCCGCAGGATGTGGCACTGGTGTCGATGGAGGACGGCATCGGTTTCGACCTTCTGACCACCCCGGTCACAAGACTGCGCAGGCCTCTCTCAGCCATGTCGCTCAAGGTGGCCAATATTTTATGGTCTGAGGTGAAGAACCAGAGCAAGAGCAAATACAAGCGCCAGGTCAACATGTCTCCCGAGCTCGTCATCAGGAGCAGTTGTGGCTCTTATCTAAAATAGTAATACATGACACAGATCCTCAGGCTGCCGGCATTTATTTTAATGGCAGCATTGCTCTCTTGCAGCAACAGTCATCTCATTGTAGACAAGTCACTAAGGGAAAGTATCCTTGATGATTACAATAACAGGGCAGTGCGGTTCGGCTCCTCGTATCCCGCCCTCTTCACCCTGACCGATAATCTTGGTGATGATGCCACACGAGAGGCAGTAAGTTTCCTGCTGGCATACATGCCTCTGAGCGACCTTGGTGTATATGAGCCCGGGTTCCTCGTTGACCATGCCGTCGCCGCCCTGCGGACCAGGAGTGAGATGCCCTGGGGGCCAGCCATTCCGGCCGGCCTCTTTCTGAATTTTGTGCTGCCTCCAAGGGTCAATAACGAAAACCCTGATAACTTCAGGATTATCTTGCATGATGAGCTGAAGCAACGTGTTGAAGGGTTGGATGCAGTTGAGGCTGCTCTCGAGATCAACCGCTGGTGCCAGGAAAAGGTAGCGTACCAGCCCTCAGACTCACGCACTTCCTCACCGCTGGCTACTGTGCTCTCTGCCCGAGGACGCTGCGGCGAGGAATCGACCCTCGCCGTAACAGCCTTACGGACAGTAGGGCTGCCAGCCCGACAGGTCTATACCCCGCGGTGGGCTCATACCGATGATAACCACGCCTGGGTGGAGTTCTGGGCTGACGGGGAGTGGCATTATCTTGGGGCTTGTGAGCCGGAACCGGTACCCGACAGGGGTTGGTTTACCGAACCGGCACGGCGCGCCATGCTTGTCCATACAAGGGCATTCGGCAGGTACAGCGGTGACGAGGAGCTTGTGAAAAAAGAGCATCTCTTCGCGGAGATAAACACTCTGGACAGGTATGCTGAGACCAAGAAACTGGTGGTAAGAGTTATCGACAATAAGGGCAATCCGGTGCCGGGGGCTGAGACAGGTTTCATGCTCTATAACTACGCCGAATTCTACCCTATGGCACATCTGGGATGTGACAGTGCCGGGTTATGCTCACTTAAAACCGGGCTGGGATCACTGCTATTATGGGCTGACGATGGCAGCAGGCATGGCTTTGCACTTACCTCACCTGCCGACACGCTGGCTGAAATAGTAATAACTGATAATATTACTTCTACAACCTTTGATCTTGACCTCTCGGTGCCGCCTGTCCTTACGCCCCTTCCGGGTATTGATGAGAAGCTGGTGAAGGAGAATAACATTGCTGTAAAAAGGGGAGATAGCATCCGGAATGCTTATGTGATGTCATGGATGATGGATACAAATCCAGCTGAGCTTTCACGACAGGTCGGCATAGCGGAGGAACAGGCTATAGGCATAATGAAGGCATCAATGGGAAACTACCGGAACATAGCTTCATTTATCCGTCAGGCCGGCAGTGAGGCTGGTATGGCGATGCGCCTCCTTGAACATCTCTCCTCAAAGGATTTGCGTGATACGCCGGCAGAGATTCTATCAGACCATCTTGAGAATGCTCCGGAGCCGGCTCCCGGATCCGATACATCATTGTATGACATGTATGTACTCTCACCGCGTATAGCCAATGAACAGCTCTCGCCCTTCAGGAGCGCCATTAAGGAGTTGCCGGAGGAGCTCATTCAGATGTTCATATCTCAGCCGGCGTCACTGGCCGGATGGATTGATACGGCCATTGCAGTGACAGAAACAGAAAATTATTACGGAACACCGGTAATCCCTTCAGGTGTGCTCAGACTACGGATGGCCGACAGCCATTCGCGAGACATATTCTTTGTGGCGGTATGCAGGACAGCCGGTGTACCCTCACGCCTTGCCAGCGGGACGGGCAGACCGCAGTATCATGAAGCCGGCAGCTGGCATGATGTATGGTTTGCAGGTGAGACCAGGCCCTCGGGAAACCCCGGGAGAGTCAGGTTCATCGCCGGACCTGCCAGCCAGGAACCCGTATATCATGTTAATTTTACCCTGGCCCGGCTTGATAAAGGTCAGTATAACACACTTGACTTTGGCTACGGGATGAAAATCAGTGATATGCCGGCTGGTTTCGGGCTTGATCCCGGAACTTACATGCTCACAACCGGTAACAGAGACGAGAACGGGAATGTGCTTGCATCTGTCAGCTTTTTTATACTGGCTCCGGGCGAAGTGAAAACCATTACCGTCAATCTGAGGCAGCTGCCTCAGAGCAGTGTAGCCGCAGGGAAAATAAGCCTTACAGGTGAATTGTTATCATACAGTGGCGGGAAGACAGATATTGGAACTCTGTCGGAAAAAGGAACAGTGTTTATCTGGATCGAGCCCGGTAGGGAACCTACTCGTCATATCCTGAATGATCTGCCGCGGCTGAAGAAGGAATTTGATGCCTGGGGTGGCAGTTTTGTCTTCCTGACTGATCCGGCCCGGACACCGGACGGATTTCATCCTGAAGATATTACGGGCACACCCGCCAATGCGCTGTTTGTCACTGACACCGGACTGGTTTTCATGACCTCAGTCCTTGGCGAGGGTGCGTCAGAAAGGCCCATGCCCGTGGTCTTGTGTTGTGATGGCAACGGCGAGGTGCTCTTCTCTTCGGAAGGATACAGGATTGGTACAGGTGAACAGATATTGAAAAAAATCAGATAACCCATCATCATCATGACAAGGATACACCTTGTGGCCGCCGCAGCAGCCTTTATGGCATTGTCGTGCAGCTCGCCCTCGGAGGCTGACCTCACAGCATTTGTTGATCCGTTCATCGGAACAGCGGCACACGGACATGTATTCCCCGGCGCCACCACACCCTTCGGCATGGTGCAGGTCAGTCCTGACAACGGAACCTCAGGCTGGGACTGGTGCTCAGGCTATAATTGGTCTGACAGCCTCATTGCCGGGTTCAGTCACACGCATCTCAGCGGTACGGGTATCGGTGATCTTTGTGATATCCTCTTCCTCCCCTCGATGATTGAATTCAACCTGGAACTGCCTGACAGCACGGCTTCGATTGCCAAACAGAATCGCAGCTGGTTCTCCCATGATGCCGAGCAGGCCAGGCCGGGTTACTATGCCGTTGCCCTGGCCAGCGGTGTAAATGTTGAGCTGACGGCCACACCACGATGCGGGGTACAGAGATACACCGCCGTAAATGACGGGGTCATGCACCTGCTCGTCGACCTGGGTTTTGCCATCAACTGGGACAGGCCGGCCGACTGTCGCCTCACCTGGGACGGTATCTCGCTGTCGGGAAAACGGATATCAACAGGTTGGGCAGAAAAACAGTACCAGTTCTTCTCTGCACAATT
>DCSU01000073.1:19053-31427 GCA_002325785.1 Bacteroidales bacterium UBA1458
TCGTGCATCCTCACCTTCGACATGAAGAGTGGAGAGGATCTGACGGTTAAGACCGGCATCTCAGCGGTGGATGAGGCCGGTGCAGCCAATAACCTGGCTGTGGAGATGCCCGGGTGGAATTTCAATGCTGCAGCCGGCGCTGCAGGGATGGCCTGGCAGGAGAAACTGGGCGTCATCAGGGCATCTGCCACTGATACATCTTCTCTCAGGGTCTTTTATACGGCACTGTATCATTCCATGATAGCCCCCAATCTGTACACTGATGCTGACAGCCGGTACCGCGGAACGGANNTTTTACCAATTACACTGTCTTTTCACTGTGGGACACCTACCGCGCTGCGCATCCGCTGTATACCATCACTGTGCCGGGCATGGTTCCCGACTTCATCAATACGATGCTGGCTATCAGGGAGCAGCAGGGCAAACTCCCGGTTTGGTCACTGGTTGGCAACGAGACCAACTGCATGATCGGCTATCACTCCGTGCCTGTGCTGGCTGATGCCATGCATAAGAAGTTCGGCGGGTTTGACTATGAAGCCGCACTGGATGCAGCCGTACATACTGCCCAACTGGACTTCCGGGGGCTGGATCATTACCGTAAATACGGGTACATCCCCTCGGAGCTGGAGAATGAATCGGTGGCCAAGACCCTCGAGTATGCAATTGATGACTGGTGCATCTCACAGATGGCTGCGGACATGGAAAGGCCGGAAATTGAAGCTGAATTTCTTGGACGTTCAAAGAACTACCGCAACCTGTTTGACACTGCCATACACTTTGTTCGCGGACGAATGAGCGACGGCAGCTGGCGCCCGGACTATGACCCGCTTTATTCTCACCATACCCGGTCTGACTTCACTGAAGGTAACGGATGGCAGTACACCTGGCTGGTACCACATGACGTTGAGGGCCTGGTCTCGCTCTTCGGAGGAAGGGAGCTCTTCCTGGAAAGACTCGATTCTCTCTTCAAAATCGCCGAGGAGGTGAAGGGGGAGAATGCGTCGCCTGACATCAGCGGACTTATAGGTCAGTATGCGCATGGTAATGAGCCGTCACATCATATAGCATATCTATTCTCAATGGTCGGTGCACCGGCAAAAACGGAGGTCATGGTGAGACGCATAATGTCTGAGATGTACACTGATGCGAAGGACGGGATCTGCGGTAATGAGGACTGCGGGCAGATGTCTGCCTGGTATGTCTTTTCGGCCATGGGATTCTACCCGCTCAATCCGGCTGACGGAAGATTCATCCTCGGCAGCCCGGCCCTTGATAAGGTGTCACTGTCACTGCCCGGAGAAAAAGTGTTCACTGTCATTGCTGAAAATAATTCTCCGCAGAATGTTTATGTCAGCGAGGTATTTCTTAATGGTCAGCTACTGAACCGTAACTATTTAACCTATAATGAGATCATGGAGGGCGGTGAACTGAAGTTCGTCATGAAATGAACAGCCTGTCACCTCCCTGTTGATAATTATGAGTGGGAGTGATCCCGCAAAACATTACCTTTGTTTCATTCTGGTGCTGCCGGTTTTCCCCGGCAGTGAAAAGGGAACCCTGTTCAAATCAGGGACAGTACCCGCTGCTGTGAAGCCTGTTCCGCCTGTTGGCGGATCATTACAGCCGGATTCTCCTCCACTGTTCGCCAATTGGCGGACGGGAAGGCCCGGTGAGTAGGGATGAGTCAGAAGACCTGCCAGAACGTATCCTGATAAAGGAGCTTTCGGGAATAAAAGTTATGAGTAAAAGGTCTTGTGCCTATATCATCCCGTCTCGTGCGAGCCGTTATTTGCTTAAGGCTTCTGCCGTCGTATCATTCTCCCTTGTGTCATTTGATCTTGCAGCACAGGATATGTTCACAGAAGACACGGTGAACATTGCGGCTGTAACTGTACGTGCTGCAGCATCTCTCCGCCACTCACCCTACACGGTGGTTAAGATTGATTCGTCCGTCATGTCCAGGCATGACGGAGGTGATCTGGGAACCCTCCTTCAGTCAGCCAGCCTGCTGACAGTAAAAAGATACGGAAACTCCGGGCTCTCGTCTGTTTCCATCCGGGGTCTGTCAGGAAGCCATACAGCGGTGACCTGGAACGGTCTCCCGGTCAACGCTCCGAGCAACGGTCAGAGTGATTTTGCAATCATCCCTGTCTCAGCGGCTAACTCGGTTAAGGTAACCTCAGGCGGCTCTGACCTGGATGATATCTCGGGGTCAATCGGCGGCAAGGTGGAGCTCTCCTCCGGACCGGTGTTCGATGGCGTGACTGAGGCCTCGCTGACACTTGGTGCCGGCAGCAATGGGAGCTATTCTTCCGCGCTTGTATTGAGATCCGGTGACGCTGATCTGTCTGCAAAAATTAACTTGTGGGGTGGGATGGCCCGCAATGACTTCCGGTTTATCAACGCAAATGCTCCGGGAGGAGCGGAGAAAGGGCGCAGAACCAACGCCGGCTTCTCGTCAGGCGGAGTCACGGCGGACCTTGGGTTCCGGCTTGGTAATGCCCTGTTGACATCGCACGTTTGGTACAATGACTCGGACCGTGATCTGCCTGGTCCGGTTACCACGGTAGAGCAGGATTTCGGGGAGCGACAGAAGGACAGGTCCCTCAAAGGGGTTGTTAACTACTCCCTTGATCATGGAAGACTAGCTGCTGAAGTCGTTGCGGGGGGATCACACGACATCAACCTCTATTTTAATGAAGCACCCGGACTGAATGGTGAGAACAGCTCAGGGATCTACATAATCCGGACGCGAATCCGTTACCGTATGAACGACCGATTTGAGATGGTGTTCAATGCAGGAGACGAGTATCAAAAGGCACATTCGCTAAGCTTCCCCGCTGCTGTTAATCGCAATATCCTCTCCGCCTCCCTGGCGGCACGATACAGCGTTTTGCCCAGGCTGAGGCTTCTCCTGCAGGCGAGGCAGATGGGAGTAAGCGGCCTAAAGGTTTCACCGGAGTTCACTGCCGGGGCAACATGGATACTGACAGCAGACGGCCAGCACGCCATCAAGGCCAGCCTGAGCCGCAATACCAAACTGCCATGCCTGAATGATATCTACTGGATGCCCGGAGGCAACACCACCCTAATCCCTGAGACAGCCACCGGGGGAGAGGCTTCATGGTCTTTTGCATCAATTAATCCGTCAGGACTGCGCTCGACGCTTGACTTTACACTCCATGCCTCCAGGGTTGATAACCTGATACAGTGGCTGCCGGGTGAAACAGGATTATGGTCAGCTGAAAATGTCCGGAGCGTCAATGTTGCCGGAGCCGAGGTAAGAGCCGGCACGGAAGTAGCTGTCAGTGAATTGAAGATAAAAGGCTATCTGAACTATGGCCTGACCCGGTCTGTCAATGCCGGATCAGATATCCCTAATGACAGGTCGGAGGGGAGTCAGCTGGCATATACACCTCTGCATCACCTCAACATGAATATTGACGCCGGCTGGAGCGTTGTCAGCGGCGGCATTACGGCCACGACGGAAACCCGCAGGTACACCACTTCAGATAACAGTGAATGGCTGCCGGCTACATTCATTTCCGACCTCTACATGGGTTCATCTGTCAGGGCGGGGAACACACTGATCAGAGCTGACCTCAGAATAAACAATATACTGAATGCCAGGTCCGAAAGCATTCGCAATTACCCTTTACCCCTCAGATATTTTAACCTCAGACTAACCCTGACATGGTCAGATAAAACTAAAAATAATGAAACAACTCCTTAGATTGCTCATCCTGATTGCACTGTTTGTCATCTCATGTGAAAGAGGCGACCAACCTTCACTTTTTCCTTCCGGCAATGGCCTGTTTCTCCTAAATGAGGGTAACTATCTCGCAGGCAACGGATCAATCAGCTTTTACAGCACGGAGTCAAAAAATATCTACAATGACCTCTTCAAAACCGCAAATGATCGTGCGCTTGGCGACATACCATCCTTCATTGTTGTTGACGGTAACAAGGGCTTCATAATTGTGAACAACTCCGGTACCATCGAGGTGGTTAACATGCTTACCATGGAGAGTCTTGCGACAGTCACAGGACTTGAGTCTCCACGTCAGATGGTCATCCATGGCAGAAAAGGATACATCAGCAGCCTCACGTCAGATAAGGTGACTGTTCTTGACCTTGACAACCTTGAAATCTCAGGCGACATAAACATAGGATGCACCTCGGAGGCCATGGCAATAGCTGACGGGAAGCTGTTCACCGCATTCTGGTCAGGCGGGAACAAGATTGTTGTTACGGACCTTGAGACAGCGGAGGTGATTACCTCTGTCACTGTCGGGCTGGAGCCCGAGAGCATGGTTCTTGACAGGGATAATAAATTATGGGTGCTCTGTACCGGCGGATGGAATGGCGAAGAGATACCCCGGCTTGTGAAGATAAATACCTCCACCTTCGGGAAGGAGGCAGAGTTATTATTCAGGACTGTAAATGATAATCCTTCTTCGCTTTCAATCAACGCTACCCGCGATACCATCTATTTTCTCGACGAAGGGGTAAAGAGGATGCCGGTTATATCGGCCGTCCTTCCTGCGGAAGCCTTCATTGCTGCCGGTGACAGGCTGTTATATAAGCTTGCAGCGGGACCGGGAGGGCTGATAGGGGTGACAGACGCCATAGACTACCAGCAAAGGGGAGATTTCCTTCTGTATAACAGCCGCGGTGAGCTGGCAGACACAGAACATACAGGAATAATCCCCGGATTCATGCTCTTCATGCACGATTAACCGCAATTTGACTAATTTTGGCACTAAAACAGAGATAGATTGAAGGGAAGAGTACTCATATCCATCCTGATTCTGCTGTCATCCCTACCTATTTACAGCCAGGCAGAATTTCCCGTTGGCAGCGCGCTGATGCCGGTGATCGGATCGTGGCAAGAGATATCCGTTGATCCGCTCCAGGTTGAGGTCATGCGTTCCATTGAACAGACCAAGGATCAGCCTTACCAGTTTGCGATCCCCGTTCCTGTAAACCTGACCCCTGAAAATGCCGGCTTCACAGTAAAAAAAGGTGGCGAGACTGTCTGGGTAATGCCTGTCTCGTCGCGGGGCGCCCTCTCCCTGAACCTGATACTTTCTCCCTGGAACCTGCCGGAGGGCGCATATGTCTATGTCTACGATCATGGTCACCAGGTGGTACGGGGAGCCTATACCAGTGAGAGCGGGACGAATGCACTGACCATCCCTCTCATGCCGGTTCCAGGTGACAGGATTGTGCTTGAGTGCCATTTCCCGGGCAACAGTATTCCCCGCGGATCGATAGGGGTAAGCCAGGTGGCGCATGACTTTGCGGGCTTCTTCGGGCTTGAAGGGATAAAGGACTTGTATTATGGCAGGTCAGGCGACTGCGAGGTGGATATAAGCTGTTCTACCAATCCAAACTATCTTAAGGCAGCACGTTCAGTAGTACGGCTCCTGGTGGCAGGAGCAGAGCTCTGCACAGGTGTGCTGGTCAACAATACAGGCAGCGATTACAAGGGATATGTGCTGACGGCCAATCACTGCATTGACACAGAAACTCTGGCAGCAAATACAATCTTCGTATTCAATTACAAGAGTCCCTGGTGTGGGGGCCCTGACCTGACATCCCTGCACTCCATCTCCGGATCCCAGTTAAGGGCCGGCAACACGGAGATAGACTTTGCCCTGGTGGAGCTCAACCAGTTTCCGTCCCTGGTTCTCAAGCCATATTTTGCGGGATGGGACATCACCGCCGCGGCGCCGTCGAACACTTACACCCTTCACCATCCTGAGGGTGATGTAATGAAGATATCTATTGATGACAACGCACCAATTTCCACATCTTACCCTCTTCCCGGGTATACCTCAAACAGCTTCTGGCGTATCCTGAAGTGGGAGATGGGCACGACAGAGCCCGGATCATCGGGCGGCCCCCTGTTTGACCAGAACGGGCGGCTGAGGGGTACACTCACGGGCGGCGGTGCAACATGCGCAGATCCTTCCAACGACTACTATGCAAAGCTGAGCAGAATGTTCAATATCAGCACCATAAACAACTCACACCTGAGACCATGGCTGGATCCGCTGGCAATATCTGCAACAATCGTTTCCGGACGCGATCCCTACGGATACAACCTCTCAAGGTCAGACACCCTTGGCAGCATGCCCGCCTCTGACCCGGGCAGCATCGACAGCTACACCTCACCTGGTTGGGGCTATTCCACAGGCAATAACTCAGACAGCCTTATAAGATATGCCGAATATATTCCCTTTTCAGGCACAGGTGAGATAGCCTGGATCAGACTTAGTGTTGCTGCTGCCTCCTTCATCTCGGAACTAGATTCGGTAAGGGTCTTCCTATGGAACGGTGGCGCTCAGCCCGGGACAGCGATTGCATCGAGGCTTTACAGGATCAGCGAGGTGAAGGGTAATTTTGAGATGGAGGTCGACTTTGGCAGAACAATTAAGGTTACCGGGCCCTATTATGTGGGGTATTCGGTCTCCTACAAGAACAAGCTTAGCCTTCCGCAACCGCAGTTTGCGGTAAAACACTCGGTACAATGGCCCCTGACGGCGCAGAACACCGCGTGGTTCTTCAGTGGCAACTCCTGGAAACCATTCACACAACACCCTGCGTTTCCAATGGCAACCTCACTCGCAATAAAAGTTATAATGGTTGAGAATTCGATTCTTAACGATATTGACGACCCGGAGACAGAGGTTACGCCTCTCAGGGTCTTCCCGAATCCGTTCTCGGGAAGCCTCTCTTTCCGTATTACTGGTAGCGGGGCCACGGAAACCGAACTGAGGCTTTATGACAATACGGGGCGGGTTGTCAGCGCGGGCGATTACAGGAATATCTTTCCGGGGGTCCTCGATCTGGAACTGCCGTTCCTTGCGCCGGGTATTTATCACTACAGCCTTAAAAACGATTCGGTGCAATACACCGGTACAGTCATCAAAATAGATTCCCGGTGATGAAGTCCGGTATCATTATCGTGGCAGTGACTGTGCTTCTCTGGTCATGCGGCCATGGGGGCAGTCCACCCACGTTACCGTATACGGCCAGACAATATACTGCTGACAGATTTACGCTGGAAGAGAAAAATGGTTACACCAGACTCACTGTCAGGGACCCGTGGCAGAACGCCCATGGTACAGAGCTATTCTGGTATCTGCTGCCCCATGGTGCAGTCACCCCTGAAGGAGTTGATGAGGAGCAGGTGATACGCATACCGGTACGAAGGATGATCTGCATGTCTACCACACACCTCGCCATGCTGAGAGCGCTGGATGCAACGGATATCCTGGTGGGGGTCTCCGGTCCCGGTCTTGTGTATGACTCCCTCATCCTTGATGCCGTCAGCCGGGGCAAAATAATGGATGTGGGTTACGAAGGGAACCTTAACAACGAGCTTATAGTCACACTCAAGCCCGATGTGCTCATGGCATATGGTGTGGCCGCGCCTGCTTCAGGCAATACCGGCAAGCTACCGGCACTGGGAGTGAAGGTGCTCTATAACGCAGACTATCTCGAGGAACATCCACTCGCAAGGAGTGAGTGGATAAGAGTGTTCGGCCTGCTTACCGGCAGGGAGGCCAGGGCTGACAGTCTGTTCAGGGAGGTGTCAGAGGCGTATTTCGAGCTCGCTGAGAAGGTACGCACCGGGAGCCATGACCGTCCGGATGTATTGCTGGGCTCACCGTGGGAGGACGTGTGGTATGTTTCACCTGCCAATTCCTATACAGGAAGGCTGATAGAGGATGCGGGCGGACGGTATCTCTTCAGTGACCTGTCTGAAGCCCACTCGGTTCCCTTCTCCGTTGAGGCTGTCTTCGAGAGGGCAACGGGAGCAGACATATGGTTAAACCCCGGCACCGCGGAGAGCCTCGCTGAGATCGCTGCTGCGGACCAGCGCATGAAAAGGCTGCCGGTATACAGCTCCGGCCATGTATGGAATAACAGGAACAGGATGACCCCCGGTGGTGGCAATGACTATTGGGAGAGCGCTGTTGTGAGGCCCGATCTGCTGTTGAAGGATATCGTCTCCATCATTCACCCGGATCTTCTGCCTGAACACCGGCATTATTATTATAAAAGGCTTCAATGAAGGGTATATCATCACGGTTGACTCTGACCATGGCGGGGCTATTCCTGCTTGTGGTCCTTTTGTTCGTTGCCGATCTTCTAATAGGTAGTACCCGTATGGATGCTGCCGAGGTTTTGCGCTCGCTCTTTGGTCACGGCACCCCCGGAGGTGAGATCATTGTAACGCAGTTTCGTCTCCCGAAGGCCATCACAGCGCTTATTGCCGGCGCGGCGATGTCTGTCAGCGGGCTGCTGATGCAGACCCTCTTCCGCAACCCGCTGGCCGGTCCTGATGTACTGGGTGTCAGCTCCGGCGCCGGCCTGGGCGTAGCCCTCACGGTGCTTACACTGACCCCTCTCTTCACTCTCTCTTCAGGCAGCGCCCTGCAGGGATGGGGCATAATACTGGCTGCATGGGCCGGCGCCGGAGCCGTTATGATCATTATAATGGCTGTCTCCGCACGCATGCGCGATATCATGACTGTGCTTATAATTGGCCTGCTGCTGGCCAGTGCCATATCAGCCGTAGTCAGCCTGCTGCAGTACTTCAGCAACGAAGCCATGCTCAGGACCTATGTCATCTGGACAATGGGTAACCTCGGCAACATCTCATATCCCCAGATAAGGGCGCTGACTCTCTCCACCGCAGCAGGACTCATCATTGCCTTTCTGATGGTTAAACCTCTCAATGCAATGCTCCTGGGCGAGACCTTCTCACGAACGGTAGGGGTGAAGATGAAAAGCACAAGGGCTGTCCTGCTGGCTTCGGCCAGTATCCTGGCCGGCAGCGTTACCGCATTTTGCGGCCCCCTGGCATTCATCGGGGTAGCGGTACCTCACATAGGCCGCCTGATTTTTGGAACCACGGACCATCGAACACTGATGCCGGGACTGGCGCTGTGTGGCTCAGCGGTGCTGCTGCTGAGTGATATAATATCAACCATGCCGGGTGGCGGGCATATTATCCCGGTTAATACCGTCACCTCGCTGACAGGAATACCTGTGGTTCTGTGGATTATCCTGGGCAGGAACGGTATAGGGAGGCGATTCTGATGCGAACGGGGAAGATCATAGCAGAGACATTTGACCTCTCAATAGGTTACCACACCCGCAACAGGGTGAACATGGTCATGGAACACCTCTCTCTCGAGGCACGCCAGGGAGAGCTTGTGGCTCTCATCGGCCGCAACGGAACGGGGAAGAGCACTCTGCTCAGGACCCTGGTTGGTCTGCAGCCTGAGCTCGGGGGGAGAGTCAGGCTACAGGGTGTGGATCTGCACGCCATAGGATCATCACAGTTACCCAGGATAGTAAGCTTTACATCCACCGAACCTGTGGCAGTACGTAATATAAGAGTACATGATGTGGTGGCGCTGGGCCGGTTTCCGTTCACAAACTGGATAGGCTCGCTGGCACCTGACGATGAAGAGGCTGTCAATGAGGCACTTGGAGCCACCGGACTTATAACCCTTGCCAATCGAAGCATTGACAATATCTCCGACGGCGAGAGACAGCGAACACTCATAGCCCGGTCACTGGCACAGGATACAGCTCTTCTTGTAATGGATGAACCTACCGCTTTCCTCGACCTGCCCTCACGATACAGCATCGTCAGCCTGCTGAGGCAACTGACACGTGAACAGGGCAAATGTGTCATTTACTCCACACATGATCTTGATACTGCCATCAATGAAGCAGACAGGATATGGCTCATGACAGGGGAGGGGATTGCTGAGGGAGCACCGGAGGACCTGATACTAAAAGGCATTGTTGCCAGGGCCTTTGAGAGCCCGCAGCTCTCATTCAGCAGCAATACAGGCACCTTCAGCTTCATCAGGAAGCAGCAGACAGGAATCGCACTGGAGGGTAAAGGTCTGGCAGTCAGAATGACCGAGAGGGCACTCAACCGGTGCGGGTACACCAGAGACCCGCAGGCATCACTGAAGGTCACTGTGAGCGAGAGTCATGAGGGCACCGAATGGATTGTATTGAGAAATACAGGGACAGAACATTACAGGTCGCTGTATGACCTTGTTAGCAGCCTGGCCGACGAACCTGTTCAGTGACCCTGAAATTTACGGTAGGCATCGATAAATGAGGCTACATCTCCGGCTGCAAGCCTCTTAGCAATAATTTTCTTATCCTTGTCAAGGATATATATCAGAGGAGTTGACTCCACATTATACAGGTAGTCAAACCGGCTGAGACGCTGCGGATCCCATCCATTAACCCAGCCCAGGCCATTATCAACAATATATTTCTCCCATTTTTCCTGGTCTTGCTGAGTGCAAACGGCAAAGATCTCTATTCCATCAGCCCTGTGCTTTTCATAATAATCTTTGAGCATGGGCGTAGCCTCTTTGCAGAAACCGCAATCGGGTTCCCAGAAATAGATAATGGTAAAGTCCGACCTGATGTCGTAAAGGGACACATAATAACCTGCAAATGAATTCATTAATAATTCCGGAGCTTTCCGGCCAATCAGATTGGGTCTCAGGCGGTCAACTCTCTTCTCAAGATCAGCAATATACTCCTTATCTGCCCACGGGGCCCTGCCCGCCAGGTAGACCTGATCGGCCAGGTGCACCACAACTGCATCATGTCCCATGATCTCACTGGTAGCATACCTGTTCATAAGCCAGACAGCAACATACTGGTATACATCATCATTGACGGAGCTCATCTCAAGCACCCTGTCGGCCTCCTTGATTATTGAGTCGGGCATCTGGATAACCACCTGCCTGAAGAACTGCTCAAGCCTCCCTCCAAGTACCGGGCTGCGGATGAGACCAGGTTCCGTGAATTCAATGTTGTCAAAGAAATGGTCCTTATAGTAGAGATATGACATCAGGCGTCCGACAGAGTCGCGGTTTGCTGTTCCTGCAGGTATGGCGGGTTCATGAGGTTCAACAGGGATAATTGACCTGGCGATGGCACCCAGGAGAGTCCCCTTGTTGCTCTCTGCGGTCTCAGCAAGGTACTGTTTCATCTTTTTTTCCTGAGCGGCAAGCTGTGTCTTCAGGCTAGCGGCATCAGCACCAGATGGCGAGGCGGCACGGAGCTTTTCGTTCAGGGCCATAGCCTCCTCCTGGAGTTCCTTCCATCTCCTCTGGTACTCAAGAAACCGGCTGTTCTCTTCCGAACCGGTGAAGGCAAGTGTGCCTGCCGGGTTATTGATATCACATGTAATGTCAAAGTGCTGGTCGTTGCCCAGCAGAAACTCAAAGAAGCTGTTTCCCGGAAGGACGATCATATAGACTCCCGGAGCAAGTTTCTCGCTGCCGGTGAACCTTGATGTACCGCTCTTGTCAGTAGTTATACTGTCTTTTACATATTGTTGATTACCAACATGATATGCCAGTCTTACCTGAACTTCAGGGGTTTGTTTGACGGTTACTGACAGAGAGTGGCCCGGTTGTCCGCTTAGTTGACTGAAGCCATTCAGGAAACCAAAAATAATTATGATCGCAAAATATCTGGTACTCATTTGCTGAATAGTTGCATTTAAAATATCATACAATTTCCCTGCCATTCTAGTGGTTCATGTCCACCCTTATGATTTCCGCGTACCCTGAAGCTGTTATCACCGCTTTAAGAGCAAAGTTAAACCGGTTCAGTGCAGTACAGAGGAAGAAGTCGGTAGGAGGGCTGAATGAGAGGTTTTCCGGCTTGAAGAAGCGGCTTCCCGGACCTTCTCTAAGGGCGGCTATCTCAGCTCATATATCGGGCTCATGACCCATGAGCAGGTCTCTGATATACCTTGCACAGAGCAGGTCCTCGCCGGCAGATTCAACGCCCCTGTATCCCATTGCCACCAGGGTTACTTTTTCAGGGTGGACCATTGTTATGTATGATGACACTGCCCCGGCATTTACAAGGCCGGCACCGAGTATCTCTGAAGCGCCTGAGGCTCTCATTATACCATTGGTGCCCGCTGTTGTGCAGTGGATAAGTGTTTTGCCGGTGATCTGTCCGGTGAGCATCTCGGTAGGACTGTTTCCAAGGTCAAATCCGGCAGGTATTTTTTCATCCTGCTCGCCCGCAATAATTGTATCAGCCTTAAGTTTATCCTTAAGTACAAATGCCGCTTCAGGTGTGTCAACGTCGAGAAGACGTTTAATTCCGTTGTCGAAGGCATAGCATGCGGTACTGAAGGCCCGGAAGACATCGATGATAACTGTCACGCCCTGAGCCTCCTGTGCTCCGCTGATGAACTCTTTAATTGTAATTTCCATCATATTCGCTTCAAATGGTGAAGATAATAATAGTGTTTGAAGATCATTTCTTAAATTTGCCTTCCGGCAATAATC
>DCSU01000073.1:31464-38401 GCA_002325785.1 Bacteroidales bacterium UBA1458
GAGAGGCTCAGGAAATCCGTTCCCTACTGGATTCGTCAGAGAAGGATCATCTATATGCTTTACAAAGGCATTAAAAGGGACAATATTTATATAAAAGCTTCGGCACTAACGTTTTTTTCGATTCTTTCAGTGATACCGCTGGTGGCCCTCGCCTTCGGCATTGCAAAAGGTTTCGGGCTGTCTGACGAATTGAGGGCGCAGATCATCATGCAGTTTCACAACCAGGAACAGGTGATGAACTGGATCCTTGATTTCGCCAATAACACACTTGAGCAGACAAGCGGGGGTTGGCTGGCAGGGATTGGCGTGGCCTTCCTGTTTTATACCGTAGGGCAGCTGCTGAGTTATGTAGAGAGCACCTTCAACTCTATCTGGAGGGTTGAAGAGACCCGGGTATGGTATCGGCAGGTTACGGATTACCTGGCGGTGATCATCCTTGTTCCTGCACTTTTTATTGCCTCCAGCAGCGTTACGGTTTTCGCCACCACCAAACTGACCGATATCCTCAGCCAGTCTGACATGCTTGACGGCCTTAAGCCGCTGGTCTCTTTCCTGGTCCAGTTGATTCCCTTCATCCTGCTGTGTACTATTTCAACGGCCGCATTTCTGGCAATGCCGAACACCAGGGTGAAAATACGGTCGGCTTTCATTGCCGGACTCTTCGCAGGAATCGCCCTGCAGATACTTCAGATTGTATATGTTGAGTCGCAGCTGGGTATTACCAGGCTTGGTACCCTTTACGGAAGCTTTGCCGCAGTTCCCCTTCTCATGGTCTGGATTCAGATGAGCTGGGTGGTAGTGCTGATAGGAGCGCAGCTCTCATATTACATGCAGAATATAACCCGTTATGAGTTTGAGTTTGATGTTCAGACGGTGTCTCCCAGGCAGAAGAAGAGGCTGTCACTGCTGGTGATGCATTCACTTATTGATGATTTTGTCACAGGAGTGAAGCCGAGGGCGCCCGAGGNNGGAGTGAAGCCGAGGGCGCCTGAGGAGATATCTTTGGAGCTGAGCCTGCCGGTCCGGACGGTGCATGACTGCCTGGATATGCTTCGTGAGGCATCGATGGTTACCGAGGTATGGAATGAGGAGAATGAAAAGTATGTATACCAGCCGGGGACAGACATCAACAAGATGACGCTCTCATTCGTGCTTGAAAAGATTGAGGTTTCCGGCTCGCTTCACAAGGTGGTGATCAACAATGCCGATTACAAGAAGATTGATGCCGCCCTGACAAAATTCGAGAGTCTGGTTGCCAGTTCAGAATTCAATGTTCTGCTGCGCGATATTTAATTGATTACTTGTTGCGGAAAGGAGAGAGGCGGAATCGCCTGACATATCTTATCAGTTCATCCAGCGAATTCCAGTTATCAAAGAGGTAATGTGGAGCATCCACAACAATCTGACGTGTCTCCGCGTGCATTGACCAGTAGCTGATGAGGTTTGAAGCCCTGAAGACGCGGTCTTCCGATCCGATCAGCGAATAGTCCCAAACAAACCCGGTCTGAACCGGCTCCATCATCCTGTTGTAAAGCCACCTGAGCTCATCTTGCAGCGATTTCTCCGTGCGTGTAGGTATATAGTCCCTGTTCATCTCAAAACGGCTTCTTGTGCCAAACATCCTGAGGTAAAACTTACCCATGCTATAGTTGGAGATATTGTCAAGGGTTGCTTCGAATATCTTGAGCGGTATGCCGAATTTATCATCAGCGGCCACCGGTGTTCCGTTGATTGCGATGGTAAGGTCGGGCCGGATACCCAGTCTGCGACTGTAATACTCTGCTGCCCAAACACCCAGCGACCACCCTATTACAGTAACCCGCCTGTATGTCTTCATCTCGGGCAGAATCAGCGGTTCATCAGCCGAATAATTATAAAAAAGGATAAAATCGAAATTATCTGTGCAGAGATTCGAGAAGGCTTTTTCATCTATACCCCATGTTCCGAAGAGAATGACAAGCTCCCTGTTATTCTCAAATCTTCGGAGGAAAGTTTTCATTGGCGGGTAGAAAAGAAAAAAGAGGAGAGGGTTACCGTGGTACTTTAAGGAACGGGCTTATGAGATAATCCCGGAATCTACTGTCTGATAAAAGGAAGTAACCTATGGTAGTCAGCCTATAGGTCCATGTGAAAGTCAATGTCTGCAATACAATCCTATTGATTCCCACAAGTAACCCCTACTCTCCTCTTTTTAATTCAAGCCTTAGCTTTGTACAAATATAAACAATAATATTACATAATGCAACTTTTTAAATAAATATTAGTGTGTTGACCTTCAGTGCTGGTTGTTATTATCATTTGGAATGTTTATATTTATTCGGAATATCAGATCATTCCACATCCATACATCAAAAATCCTACGAATGATACCGGAAATTATCAGCATCAGGCACGACGACGGCTCGGGCTTCAGGGCCGGGTGGGTCGACAATGAAAGCAGCTTTCTTCATGTCCATCCCGAGTACGAGATAGTGCTGAACGTGACAGGTAACGGCACTCGTGTTGCCGGTGATTCGGTAGAGATCTTCGATCACTATGACCTGGTTGTTTACGGGCCGGAGTTGCGACACTTCTGGAACTTTTATAAGGGCGGCGAGTATGACAGCGGAAGGCATGCCATCATGTGCCACTTCCGTCGGGAATCACTCGGCGAGCCTCTGCTCTCACAGTTTGAGACTGCAGACCTGCGAAGCCTGCTTGATGATGCATCGAGGGGGATATCTTTCACTGCTGCGACGGGAATGGCCGCAGAGGATCCGATGCGGAGGCTATTGACGGAGACAGGCATGAAGAAGATGGTGAGCCTCTTCCGGCTGCTCGAAATACTATGTTCCGCTGAAAAATTCAGAATTCTCTCCGGTGAGAGCCCGGCCGGCAACCATGAGATGACTGATGCCCGCCTGGCAGAGGTATGCTCCTTCGTACGTGATAATTTCTTCAGGCCCATACCAGTGAAAGAGGTAGCCGGTATAGCCAAAATGAGCCCTCATTCCTTCAGCCGTTTCTTCTCTCGCAACACCGCCAGCGGCTTCGTTGACTATGTCAACCAGGTGCGCACCAATAAAGCGTGCTATCTGCTGCGGGAGACTGATCACCAGATTAACGAGATAGTCTTTGAATGCGGCTTTGCCACCGTTTCCAACTTCAATAAACAGTTTCGCAAACATGCCGGCATGTCGGCACGCGATTACCGTGCACAATACAGAAACTGAGGGTTGCATTACTCTTTTTAACCAGGAACTGTAGCGGATGATTTTTTTCATGCCGGAGATTGAAGCTCTTTGCTACATTTGCCATTGAATCACTAATTAAAAACAGTATTGCCATGGGAATGACCGTAACTGAAAAAATCATTGCGTCACACTCAAAATACGACAGCGTAAAACCGGGTGACATAATAGACATAACCATTGATGCCCGCGCAGCCAGGGACTTTGGCGGTGCCAATGTGGTTAAGAACCTGAACGACTTCGGTCTCAGGGTGGAAGATCCGGAAAAGACCCTCTTTACCTTTGACTGCAATCCAACGGGCTCTGATCAGAAATATGCCGTAAACCAGCATATCTGCAGGCAATATGCCCGCAGCAAAGGTATTAAGGTCTATGACATCAACGCCGGTATCGGCACCCATCTTCTGATTGAAGAGGGGTATGTATGGCCCGGGGCTACTGCGGTTTCCACCGATTCGCACGCCAATATCCTCGGGGCTGTGGGAGCATTCGGTCAGGGCATGGGCGATATGGATATCGCCGCATCGTGGAACAGCGGCAGGGTCTGGTTCAAGGTGCCGGCTTCGGTGAAGCTGAATCTTAAAGGACTCCTGCCTGAGGATGTGACAGCCAAGGATGTCATTCTCAATCTGCTGCACATCTACGGTGCCAATACTCTCCTTGGCTACAGCATTGAACTCTGTGGCGAAGCAACTGACCGGATGACTCTCGATGAGCGCATCACCATAGCCTCCATGGCCACTGAGATGGGCGCCATTATCATACTCTTCACGCCGACAGAGGAGATAATCAGTTACTGTCGTGCACGGGCCAGGTCGGCCTTTGAGCCTGTATATGCTGATGCTGATGCCACTTACGAGATTGCTGCAGACATAGATGTCAGCGCCTTTGTCCCTATGGTATCTCGCCCCGGCGAGCCCCATGATACGGTGGGAGTGAAGGAGTTGCCTGTAACCATTATCGATTCGGCCTTCATTGGCAGCTGTACCAACGGCCGTATTGAGGATATGCGGGTCACGGCAGAGATCCTTCGCGGCAGGAAAGTAGCCCCCGGTGTCGTTCTCAAGATAGTGCCCTCTACCGACACCATCTGGAAGCAGTGCCTAGATGAAGGCCTGATTGAAGTATTCAAGACCGCCGGTGCACTCGTCTCCAACGCCGGATGTGCGGGCTGTGCAGCCGGCCAGGTGGGCCAGAACGGCAAGGGCGAGGTGACGGTGAGCACCGGCAACAGGAACTTCCCCGGAAAACAGGGGCAGGGCAGCGTTTTCCTGGCCTCACCGGCGGTGGTTGCATCGTCAGCCCTTGCCGGCTATATCACTACTCCTGATGCTATTCCTGCCGAACCAAAGACGTTCGCAGTGAGTTCAGGAAAGCCTGTCTCCCAGGCCCCGAAACCGATGGCAATTGTCACCGAAAGGTCAACAATTATCAAGGGCAGAGTCTGGGTGATTGATCGTGACAACATAGATACTGACATGATCTTTCACAACCGTTACCTGGCTATAACGGATTTAATTGAGATGGGCCAGTATGCATTTGACAACCTTGAAGGTTACAGGGATTTTGCAAAGAGGGCCAGGCCGGGTGACATCATTGTCGCCGGTAAGAACTTCGGCAGTGGAAGCTCGCGCCAGCAGGCGGTAGACTGTTTTGTCTCCCTCGGCATTCAGGCGGTGATAGCCCGCTCATTCGGGGCAATATACGAGCGCAACGCAATCAATGCAGCTTTCCCGGTGATGACCTATGGTTCTTTTGACAAGATCGACCTGAGGGATGGAGATGTCATCACAGTCAATCTCCTGAATGGTGATGTTGTCAATGAACGCAACGGACTAATCACTGTAATTAACCCATTCTATGATGCACAGTATGAGATTTATATAAAAGGCGGGCTCCTGGGCAAAATTTAAACAGTTACTACGCGGAATATGAAACCAATGACATTTGTTGAGAAGATCCTTGGCGCTCCTGAGGGAGCGGTGGTATTCAGGAAACCTGATCTGATCCTGACACATGACAACACCTCAAGCATCTACCAGACCTTCCGGAAGATGGGAGGCGACAGGGTATCGGATCCCGGCCAGATGCTGGTTGTGCTGGACCATAATGCGCCGCCGGCTGATGCCAAGCTGGCAACTCAGTACCAGGACATACGAAATATTGTTGCTGACCAGGGAATCAAGAAATTCTATGACTCCGGCCAGGGCATTTGTCACCAGATGATGTCAAACCATGCACGTCCGGGAATGATAATTGTTGGTTCTGACAGTCACACCTGCACGGCAGGAGCATTCAATGCTCTTGCAGCAGGCATTGACCGCACAGAGGCTGCGGGGATATGGAAGCGCGGAGAGACATGGTTTCTGGTACCCCCGTCAATGCGTGTTGACCTTACAGGCAAACTGCGCCCGGGTGTGAGCGCTAAGGATCTGTCACTGTGGATCATTGGAATGCTTGGCTCTGACGGCGCCAACTACATGTCTATTGAGTTTCACGGCGAGGGTGTCGGCTCCCTGAACATCAGTGACAGGATGACCGTAGCCAACCTGGCCTCCGAGATGGGAGCGAAGAACGCGGTATTCCCGTCAGATGAGGTTCTGCATAAATATATCGGATCCGTCACTTCAGGTGTATGGGCAGATGAAGGGGCAGATTACAAGTGCCGGATATCAATTGACCTCGCCACCGTATTCCCGCTTGTGGCTGCACCCCATAATGTTGACAACATCAAGTCAGTGGCTTCCGTAGCAGGCACCGTAGTCCACGAGGGGCTTATCGGCACATGCACCAACGGCAGGATAGAGGATCTCAGGACTGCTGCCGCAGTACTAAGGGGAGCACAGGTGAAGCCGGGCTTCCAGCTTCATATCATCCCTGCATCAAAAGATATCTATGTGCAGGCTATCAGGGAAGGGCTAATCACTGACCTAATCGAGGCCGGGGCTAACATTCTCAGTCCCTCATGCGGACCATGCCTCGGCACCGGTCAGGGCATCCCGGCCAGCGGGCATATTGTGATCTCCACCGCCAACCGTAACTTCCTTGGCAGGATGGGCAACAAGGAGGCTTCCATCTACCTGGCATCACCATCCACCGTGGCAGCCTCGGCCATCACCGGGGTCATTACCGATCCCAGGATTACCAAAGGCAACGAGGTGTACCCTTACAACCCTCCGCAGAGTAAAACCAACACCATCAGTGAGGGTGATAACAGGAGAGAGGGCAGTGTATGGAACTATGCCGACGTTGATAACCTTAACACAGACCAGATGTTTGCCGGCAAACACACTTACAGTGTCATGAGCTCCGATGCTGCAGGTATAATGCCTTTGCTTTTCAGCGACTTTGATCCGTCATTCAGCAAGAATGCCCAATCCGGTGATGTCATCATTGCAGGCGATAACTTCGGCTGTGGCAGCTCACGTGAACACCCGTCAGTTGGCCTGGCACATCTGGGCATCAGAGCCATCATCATTAAGTCGGTCAACCGCATATTCTACCGCTCCTCCATCAACCAGGGACTGCCCCTAATTGTTCACAGGGAGGCTGTGGAGGCTTACAATCCCGGCGACAGGGTGGAGATTGACTTCGATAAGGGTTTCCTGTTGATAGGGAAAAGAGAGTTTCACTTTGAGCCGTTGCCTCCGGAGCTGAAGGCCATCATTGAGAAAAAGGGACTTGTCAACTGGATGAAGACGGCCTGA
>DCSU01000073.1:38464-40042 GCA_002325785.1 Bacteroidales bacterium UBA1458
AGAGCAACAGCCTTCTAAGCTGTGGGTCGAGCGTTCGAGTCGCTCCGGAATCACGACGGCCGGCGGCAATAGCCAAAGGTTATTATACCCTCAGGGTGGCATGAGCACCATCAACTTTCAATCTGTACTTAAGATTATCGGGCTGATACTGATAATCTCAGCTACTTCGTTTCTTCTCTGTATCCCTGTAGCGCTAGTCTATTCCGAGCCTGTCTCACCCTTCCTGCTTGCATTCGTAACGGCCGCATTGCCGGGTACCCTTTTGTACTTCCTGATCCGCAGCAGCCTTCAGGAAAAGGTAACCACAAAGGAAGGTTACCTGAGCGTTACTCTGGGCTGGCTGGTACTTGTGTTTTCCGGCACGCTGCCCTTTGTTTACAGCGGAGAAATTAAAGGCGTTGTAAATGTCATTTTCGAGAGTGTCTCCGGATATACGACCACGGGCGCTTCAATACTGACGAATGTTGAGATACTGCCCAAATCCGTGCTTTTCTGGCGCAGCCTGACTCACTGGATAGGAGGTATCGGAATCATAGTTCTTGTGATCATTGTCCTTCCTTCGCTAAGGGTTAGCGGATACCAGTTATTTAGTCTGGAGTCATCAATGAAGGAAAAGATACACCCTAAAACAAAGGCAATAGGATTCAGGGTACTCTTCATCTATCTTGGTCTGACCCTGGCTGAAATTATATTGTTGAATGCCGGGGAGATGAACATGTTTGACAGTATTTGCCATTCTTTCGGAACGGTTGCTACGGGAGGTTTTTCAACCAAAAATATCAGTCTCATGTACTATTCTACCTATAGTCAGTATATAGTATTGATATTTATGTTTTTATCAGGTATCAGCCAGATTATCTACTACTTTCTGGTAAAATTCAATTTCAAAAAAGTCAAACAGAATGAAGAGTTATGGTTTTATATTGGGGTTGTAGTTACTACTGGAACCATTGCCACAAGTATCCTTTTATTAAACTCAGACAAATCACTTGAAGCTGCTTTCCGTGAAGGATTTTTTCAGGTCATTTCGATAATAACATGTACAGGATTTGCATCAGCAGACTTTCTTTTCTGGCCTGTAACGGCCATTCTGCTTCTGTTCCTGCTAATGTTTGCTGGTGGAAGTACCGGTTCAACAAGTGGCGGTATAAAAATGGCAAGGCATTTAATTGTACTTAAGAATATTAAAAACGTTTTCGTTAAACTTAACCATCCCAAATCTATTACTTTCATAAAATTAAACGGGAATAGTATAGCTGAAAATACAAATATCTCAATCCTTTCATTTGTTGTACTTTACCTATTTCTTTTTATACTCGGAACCATTATTGTTGTGTTTAACGGAGTGGATCCGGTTACAGCCTCAAGCTCAGTAGCCACATGTATGGCTGGTATTGGTCCCGGGTTAGGGACAGTAGGACCAATGAGTAATTTTGCGCACCTGCCTGATCTAAGCAAGATAGTACTAAGTCTGCTGATGATTTTAGGACGACTTGAGATAATAACAGTGTTCACAATTTTTACCCGGACATTCTGGAAGATATAGAAGAATGAGGGGGAGAAAGGGAGAAAGGGAGA
>DCSU01000004.1:0-2781 GCA_002325785.1 Bacteroidales bacterium UBA1458
GTCTTCAGGAAGGCAGGTAAGTAAGGGCCAGACAGCCTGCAAGCGGGCACTATAAGACAATGTTCAATACACCCTGAAGCCTGAAAAATAGCCTCCGCTAAGTACTGGTAAGTCATAGCCGGATTGTTGTAATACCCATACTGTAATTGTATTGGATGAGGCAAGTTTTAAAGTGATGCTGCCCATATATCTACCGGGTGATGTAAATGAATTTGTTACTACCTCCTCTCGATCGTCAACTTTTACAATAACTTTTGCATAAGGCATCAAATCGACCGATACATTAAATGTATATATCCCATCTGTAGGTGGCTTGAACTCACCTAAGGCTGTATTATAATATCCCCCAATATTAAAATTTGGAGTGGTTGTACAATCATCGAAGACAAGTTTCACCTGCTGGCCATTGAGTGTATTGATTTCAGACGTATTTATTGCCCTGAAAGCGACTTCAGTATCGAGAGTAACCTCATTTCCACCAATAATAGAAAGCTCTCTGGAATTTCTATCGTACTCTAGAGTCTGATCATCAGTGGCAGGGTCACCCGTATCACCTTTGGGCCCCGGAGGTCCCTGCGGGCCTGGCTCAAGTGATTTGGCGGCATAGAGCGCATAGGGAACTGCCATGAACTGCATCGTGCCCATGTCCATGAAAATATTCTCGAACTTGACCTCAACCTGAAGATAATGGTTCGTTGTGGACCAGTCTATCTCAGTAAAAGTGCCAAGCACGGGTTCACCCTTCCCGATAATGAGTGAAAAAACACCGTATCTTGAAGTCGTTACGCCTGTAAATACCTCCTGGTAGACCACCGGTCCTGAAGGAGAACCGGTTCTTATTGAAAACCTGACCTCAATATCCGTGTTGACCAACTCATCCCCGTTATTGTCGCGGGCTACCGCCTGGTAATTGATTCCTCCGGGGACAGTATTCTGTGCACCGGCAATTTGTGTTCCGGCAATTATTACTGTCAGAATTGCCAGAATTATAGTACAGACCCTTCTCATACCTTTCGCTTTACAGTTTATCAATCTTAAATGACCTGTTTATAACACCGTCTGAACTTATTACGGTTGCAATATATATCCCGTTCGCATAATGATCCATATTAATGTCAAGAATGTAATCATGATCCGGTGAAAGATCGAGATCATTTGTGTATAAGAGCGAACCGATTAGGTTGATGACGGTGATCTTATAGTGCCTGCCCAGAATGCCGTACATCCTGATATGCAAAATGCGGTTATTGTGTTCGGTAAGTGGATTCGGGAAGAAATCGACTCCGTTCCCTTCGCGTACAGGAAGTGATTTTGCGGGAATGAACCTGGGCTGCTGAAATCCCTGTGAAATATTGTAGAAGGAAGGAAGTGACACCTCCACCGCAGTCTCGCCAACCGTCTGCTGGTATGTTTTTCCGGTCAGGGTCACAAGATTGCCCGCCGGCACAAGAACCTGGTGCGACAGGTTATAAGCCTTCTGTGAAAAAGCTAGCGAGCACGTGAGCGCAAGGAAAATACCTGTTAACAATCCCTTCATACCACACAACGTTGTATAATCCGAGCCAAAAATAACATTTTTTATGTAGAATCGGGCCTCTCAAGTATCAGTTTCAGGCTTTTGAGAGGCTCAATCATCCTGAAGGTCAGTGCAACCGATATGCCGGCGATAAACTGTAAAGCCGCTGAGGCCATCCATGGCATTCCCAAAAGCATTAATAACCGGCCGGCAACAAAGGTTAGTAACAGCATGAAAAGGTAGAGCATCACGCTTTTGACGGCCACAGTCCTGAACATGGTCTTCTCCGTTGCCACAACACATGCAATAGCCACGGCAGCCTGGGTGATGAGCGCTGAAAAGGCTGCCCCTGCAGCATGGTGTGACGGAATGGCAAAAAGGTTAAGCGTGATGTTAAGCACCATCCCCCCGATGGTTATCAGTCCCAGCAGCCTGAAGCTGCCGGCTGCCGTAAGCATTGTGCTGAAGATATATATTATGGCCACCGGTATGAGCGCCAGCATCAGGAATATAAAGGCTTGTATGGCGCCTGTGGCCGGTGCAACATACAGAAGGTCAAGTATCTCGTCCGGGAATGAGGCAAGGGACACTGCACCTACGCCCAGCGGGGCCAGCAGCATCCTGCCGGCCGTGGTGGCCAGTGGCTTTATATTATTGCCTGCCGACAGCTCCTTTGACATAATCGGCAGGAGTAGTCCGCCGAACATCACCGGAATCATTGCAAAGGCATCAAAGAGCCTGAAGGCCTGGGCATAGACGCCTGCCTCCTGCGCGCCGTCAGGCAGAAGCCTCTCGAGCAGCACCGTGTCGATGCGCCAGTAGAGTGTCATTGCAAACACCACAACGGCATAGGGGAACCCGGCGGTGATGATGCTCTTCAGAACACCTGCATCAGGCCTGACCCCGGATACATCTCCCTTTCTTATTACGATGACCAGGGCCACGCACATGACAATGAAACAGGCTGCTGTCTGCGACCAGACAAACCATTCTATCCTGAAGGGGTCCTGTGTCACTCCTCCCCATAGAAGAAACGAACAGATGATGATCATAACCAGCCTGTCGGCCACAGAGAGAAGGCTGTCGAGGAAGAGATACTGCATTCCGCTTATGTTTGACCGAAGCCAGAGGATCATTGAAACCATCACCTGGTTCACCATCAGCACCACCAGAAGGGAGATCTGCCTCCCTGAATATCCGAGAGCCACTGCCACGGTCATAGTGACCAGGAAATATGTTACAGTAAGAAGGAGCCTGAGAAGAAG
>DCSU01000004.1:2859-3953 GCA_002325785.1 Bacteroidales bacterium UBA1458
TAGGCAGCCTCACCCACAACATTCTGAACAGTACGGTCAATGCCAAGCACCCAGGATGCCTTGACCACAACACTAACCGCCAGCAGGAAAGCAATATTTATCAGGAATTTTCGCCTCAAGGTGATCTCCGTCTCACTTTTTCCAAAAGAATGACAATTTATAAATTAATTACCACATTTGTAATTCAGAAGCGGCAACGGATTATGATAATTGCCATTAACGCACGTACTCTCAGAGCTGTTCCTCACGACGGAATAGGGTGGTTCACCCACGAGGTTGTCAGGGGCATTGTCAGAGACCATCCCGAACATCGGTTTGTGCTGATAGGCGACAGGGATTATGACCTGTTGCCTGTTGAAGGCGACAACGTTGAATATGTCACTATCCCGCTGCGTACGGTTCACCCGCTGCTGTGGCATGCATGGCATGAGTATTTGCTTCCGGGAGTACTGAAGAGGTACGATGCCGATCTGTTTGTTGCCCCTGACGGGATCATGCCGATGAGGACTGACGTGCCCTGTATTCCGGTAATTCACGATCTGAATCACGAGCATCGTCCGGGAGATATCCCGGTTCGGGAGCGAATATTCTACCGCCGCTATTTCCCACTTTTTGCCCGTAAGGCGATAAGGGTGGCGACTGTCTCTGAGTTCTCGGCGGATGACATCTCGGCAACATACGGGATCAGTCGAAATAAGATAGATGTTGTACCCAACGGGGTTGCGGATATTTTCTCTCCTCCAATGTCCGGTGAAGCAGAAGCGACGCGACGGGAGTTCACCGGAGGAAGGCCTTACTTTTTATTTGTCAGCAACTTCTCCCCTCGCAAGAATATAGAGGCGGTGATCAGGGCGTTTAATATCTTCAGGAGCAAGAGTAACAGTGATCATGTGCTGCTTCTTGCGGGCCGGCGGCTCTATCTCACGCGTGAGATAGACCGGGAGCTGGAGGCATCGGCTTACAGCAGTGACATTGTATTCACCGGTTCTGTCACGCGTGATGTGTTGCGCCGGCTCTACGGCGGGGCTGTGGCGCTGACCCTGGTGCCGTGGTTTGAGGGATTCGGTATACCTGTTGCAGAGGCACAGCGATGC
>DCSU01000004.1:4048-4993 GCA_002325785.1 Bacteroidales bacterium UBA1458
CGCCGCCTCGCCGAAGAGGGAAGAGAGAACTCCCTCCGGTATACCTGGGAGAACGCGGCCGCGGAGATGTGGAACAGCATCACCAAAGCGACAAACACACTTACGTGATGCTCAAACCTTACTATCTCGACGGCATCAGGGAGGCGGGCTGCGACGAGGCGGGACGGGGCTGCCTGGCAGGACCGGTATACGCGGCCGCCGTCATACTGCCGAAGAAATACCGCAACAGGGAACTCAACGACTCCAAACAGCTGACACGCCGGCAGCGCGAGCGTCTGCGCGAGGAGATCACCACCAGGGCCGTTGCATGGAGCATCGCCTCATGCACCAACACCGAGATAGACACCATGAATATCCTCCGTGCATCAATAACTGCCATGCACCGTGCTATCAACGGCCTTAAGGTGACACCCCTCCTCCTGCTGATAGACGGCAACAGGTTCTATACCTACGGAGAGATCCCCCACCATACAATCATCCGCGGCGATGCCANNACGCGACCGCTTCATGGAAGAGCTCGATGCACACTTTCCCCATTACGGCTGGCGCCATAACATGGGCTATCCAACCCGTGCTCACCGCCGGGCAATAGCTGAATACGGCACCACACCATGGCACCGGCTCTCGTTCCACCTCCTTGACTTGCAGCAGGAACTCCCTTTCTTATAAAATGTTAAAATCGGTTTTTCTCAGTTTTCCCGACAGGGTATTTTGATATCTTTGGCCTTTCGCAAAAATTAATACCCAAATTACTCATGAGAAAATTTTTATCCGTTATCATTATCCTTATTACTTTCTCAGCCTCACAGGCAAGGGCTGACGAAGGAATGTGGCTGCTGCCGCTGATTGAAAAACTTAATATCGGCACCATGACCGAGATGGGCCTGAAGCTGTCTGCAGAAGATATATACAGCATCAACGAAGCCAGCCTGAAAGACGCAATAG
>DCSU01000004.1:5055-5225 GCA_002325785.1 Bacteroidales bacterium UBA1458
GATTACCTGAACAACGGCTTCTGGGCCATGTCAAATGAAGAGGAACTCCCCAATCCGGGCCTCAGCGTCACTTTCCTGGTGCGTATTGAGGACGTCAGTGAAAGGGTGCTGGGCAAGACCGGCGCAGATATGACTGAAGCTGCACGCCGCGAGGTCATAATGGCCGAGAG
>DCSU01000004.1:5427-13088 GCA_002325785.1 Bacteroidales bacterium UBA1458
TTCCTCTGAAACCGAAGCATTATCTCCCCGTCTCCATCAAGAACCTGCAGAAGGATGACTTCGCCATGGTGATGGGATACCCCGGAGGCACCACACGCTACATGACCTCCTACGAGGTGGATGAGGCAATGAGGATCACTAATGCCAACAGGATAAAAATCCGCGGTGAGCGCCAGGATATATGGATGGAAGATATGATGGCCGATCCGAAGGTGAACATACAGTATGCATCAAAATATGCAGGCTCATCTAACTACTGGAAATTCTCCATCGGTCAGAATGAAGGCCTTACACGGCTGCGCACGGCAGAGAAGAAGGCTGCATTTGAGGCCGACTTCATTAAATGGGTCAACGCTGACCCTGACCGCATAGTAATATACGGAAATACACTCTCTCTAATTGAAAATGCCGTTAAAGGCAGGGAGGAAAAATACAATGCACTTCAGTACATTACGGAGGTCTTCAGGGGCTCAACCGAACTGATTGGCTTTGCAAGCCAGATGACCATTCTCGAGGAACTACTCGCCGGCAAGGATGCGGACAGGACTGCAGGGATGATCGACAGGATGAAGAGAAACCTTGACAGTTTCTATGGCGACTATAACTATCCTACCGACCGGAAGATGACAAAAGCCATGATAAACCTCTATAAGGAGGACATCGATCCCAAATACTGGCCGGATTTCTATGCACTTATCGACAAGAAATTCAAGGGTAACGTGGATGCATTTGTAGAAAACATCTTTGCAAAGTCGATCTTTACCTCAACTGACAAATTCAATGCATTTCTTTCAGCGCCAAGTCTTAAGATTCTGCAGAGGGATCCCGCATTTATCGTCGCCAAATCGGTGAATGATGTCCGGACATCCCTCCAGAAAGATCTCGAAGGATTCAATGCCGACATGTCAAAGGGACAGCGTACTTACCTGGCCGGCGTCATGGAATACATGCCTGACAAGACACAGTATCCCGATGCCAACTCGACGATGAGGCTCACTTACGGTAAAGTGCAGGATTATTACCCTTATGATGCCGTTCATTACAACTGGTACACAACGCTTGACGGCGTAGTGCAGAAGTATCAGCCGGGCGATTATGAGTTTGACCTGCCGGAGCGTCTGATAGAGCTGAACAGCAAGAAGGAATATGGCCGTTATGCAGCGCCTGAGGGACACCTTCCTGTCTGCTTCATCACCGACAATGACATCACCGGCGGCAACTCCGGCAGTCCTGTTATCAACGGTAACGGTGAGCTTATCGGCCTTGCCTTCGACGGCAACTGGGAGGCCATGACGGGTAACATTGCCTTTGAGCCCGATCTGCAGAGGTGTATCAATGTTGACATCCGCTACGTGCTCTGGGTGATTGACATCTACTCAGGAGCCGGCCACCTCCTGAAGGAGATGGATATCAGGGAATAGGCAGTAGAGAATAGGCAGTAGGCAATAGGCAATAGGCAATAGGCAAAAATACGCGGCGGTCAGCAGGTGCCAATCAGGATTGTTGACTGCGGACCGAAACCACTACTGCCTACTCCCTATTGCCTACTGCCTGATTTGACTATCTTTGCAAAAATTCTAAATATGCAGTTTGATTTTCTTGAGATAGTAGCTAGTTTTATGGTCCTTTTTGCCATAATTGACATCCCGGGATCTGTTCCTATAATCCTGGATATCAAGGCAAAGGCAGGTAAAGTGCATGCGGGAAGAGCAACTGTGGTTTCTATGTTGATACTCCTGGCATTCCTGATCTTCGGCGAGAAGCTTCTCGGTATTTTCGGTATTGATGCCGGATCATTTGCCATCGCAGGTTCATTCATCATCTTCCTCCTGGGGATGGAGATGGTTCTCGGAGCCGAGTTCTTCAAGCATGACTCTCCCGGTGGCGGTACCATAATCCCCATCGCCTTCCCACTCATCGCAGGCGCAGGATCCATAACTACAATCCTTTCACTGAGGGCAGAGTACGAAACGATCAACATACTGATTGCGCTCCTGCTGAATATGATTATCGTATATTTCGCTCTGCGGCTTACCTCAAGAATTGAACGCCTGCTGGGCATTACAGGACTGCAAATCCTAAAGAAGTTCTTCGGTGTCATCCTTTTAGCAATCGCCGTGAGGCTCTTCATCAACAATACAGGCATCACCCTGCCCAATGGCTGATGAGGTAATAATCTATACCGACGGAGCCTGTAGCGGTAATCCCGGACCTGGCGGTTACGGTGTGGTTCTCATCTCGGGCAGCCACCGTAAGGAGCTCTCAGGCGGATTCAGGCTCACCACAAACAATCGTATGGAGCTCCTTGCAGCCATCGTCGCGCTTGAAGCCCTGAAACGCAACGGCACAGTGGTAAGACTGCACACCGACTCACAATACCTGGTAAATGCCGTCAACAAGGGGTGGCTTTTCACCTGGGAGATAAAAAGATTTGCAAAGAAGAAAAACCCTGATCTGTGGATCCGGTTTCTTGAGGTGTACCGCCGTCATCATGTAACGTTCAGGTGGGTTAAGGGACATAATAATGACCCTGAGAATGAGCGATGTGACATTCTGGCCGTTACTGCGGCAAAAGGACCTGACCTGCAGGAAGATCTTGGGTACATCCCTGACAACGAAGGGACGGGGCTCATATGATGAAGACAAGTTTTGACGTTTGTAAAAAAAATGCAATTTTTGCATAAAATGGGGATTAATGAAAAGCTTCGTACACAAAGCAACTGATCTTACTCCGGAAATTATTCTTTCACCGGAAGAGAATAAATTCGTAATCTCAGGCAAATCAGCCCCTGAAGATGTCCGTGGACTTTACTACCCTGTCCTGGAATGGCTGGAGGAGTTCGTTGCCGGGGTCCGGAAAAGCAGTCCCTATACCGACAGCAAGCCTCTGCGCTTCATGCTTGACCTGGAATATTTCAATTCATCGTCGGCTAAATTCCTCTTTGATATATTTACTCAATTAAAACAGCTGAACTCCGACGGTGTGCCCGTGGACATCGAATGGTATTACGATGAGGAGGACACCGATCTCCGCGAGGCAGGAGAAGATCTGGCACTTCTATGTGAGCTCCCGTTTAAATACTGTGCCAAAACCAGGGACGCTAAATGAGAGGTCCGGCAGAACTGTACGCTCTGCTGGATAGTCTTCAGATACCATACGAGTATATTGAACATCCTCCGGTGCCCACCGTGGAGGAGGCAATGAAGTATTGGGCTGGAATCGAGTCGGGACACTGCAAAAACATCTTCTTCCGAAACCATAAGGGCGACAGGCATTACCTTGTTATTCTCTATTACAGCTCTCAGCTAAATATCAGAGATCTTGAACAGAAGCTGCACCAGGGAAAGCTATCGTTTGCATCTGACAGGAGGCTGATGCAGTACCTCGGACTCACTCCGGGCTCCGTCTCGCCGTTTGGTCTCATCAATGACCAGTCACAACATGTACACCTCTTTATTGACAAGACCCTCCTCAGCCATGATAGGCTCTCTTTTCATCCAAACACCAATACCGCCTCGCTCATCATCCCCCGGGAAGGACTTTTCAAATTCCTGGCCCACACGGGCAACAGTTACGAGTTGTTCTGATCAGTCGAAAGTCCCTAAAGTCTGTAAAGTCGAAAGTCCCTAAGGTCTCAAGGATTTGCGATTTGCGATTTGCGATTTGCGATTTTCGATTAAATCGACAATCGACAATCNNACTGCCTACTGCCTATTGCCTTATTATTAGTACCTGTTCTAAATAAGCCTGCGATGCAGCACTCATCACCTCCGGAGGGTCTTTATTACGGACTTGCATTTTTGGACTTTTAACCTTACCGCCATGAAAAGAATTGCTGTAGCAGCATGTGTCGCATTGATGTGCATCATGGTCAGCGCGCATGACACCCCGCAGGGCAACACGCAGCCCCACCCGCAGGACACACTCCGGAAGAGAACCTACTCAACAGCTTTTACCTCAAGCCCTCCGGCAATTGACGGATCAATTGAAGATGTTGCCTGGCAAGCAGGCCAATGGGAAGGCGAATTCATTCAGTTCCAGCCTCATAACGGTGCCCCGCCTTCTCAGAAGACAGAATTCAAGATACTCTTTGACGAGAATAATATCTATGTTGCCATCAAAGCCTATGACACCAGTATCGACAGTATCGTAAGGCGGATTTCAAGACGTGATAACGGTGAAGGAGATTTTGTGGGCATCTCCTTTGACAGCTATTTCGACCGCCAGACAGGCTTTACCTTCCTCACTAATGCCGCCGGGGTGAAGAATGACTTCATCTGGGCCAGGGACGGTCAGGTAGAGGATGATACATGGGACCCTATATGGTTTACCGGTGCAAGAATGTATGACTGGGGATGGGCAGCCGAGATGAGAATCCCTCTGACACAGCTTAGATTCAGAATATCTGACGGAGGCACATGGGGTGTAGAGGTATTTCGGCGTCTCTTCCGGAGTCAGCAGTTATCAGTCTGGCAGCATATTGACAACAACTCCTCCGGCCTGGTACATAACTTCGGCGAGCTGACGGGCCTGACAGGTATCAAGCCCCGAAAACAGGCAGATATAACCCCGTTTGTGGTAGGCAGCCTGGAGACCTTTGAAAGAGAAGATGGCAATCCCTTCGCCACGGGCACTGCATGGAAATACAACGGCGGCCTCGATGCCAAGTTCGGCATCACCAACAATATGACACTTGATCTCACAGTAAACCCTGACTTCGGGCAGGTGGAGGCCGACCCGTCCGAGGTCAACCTCACGGCTTATGAGACATTCTTCGAAGAAAAAAGGCCGTTTTTCATCGAGGGAAATAACATCACCAGCTTCAAAACAGGCATTGGAGACGGCGACATTGGCTATGACAACCTGTTCTATTCCAGAAGGATAGGCCGAAGTCCGCATATCTGGGTCGAAACAGACGACAATGAGTATGCCAGGGTACCGCGAAACACCCCCATCATCAGCGCTGCCAAACTAACCGGTAAAACGCCGGACGGGCTGTCGGTGGGGATTCTGGAGGCCGTAACGGCGGAAGGGAAGGCCGAGGTAGACACAGATGGCGAGAGATCATGGCAGACGGTAGAACCGCTGACCAACTACTTCGTTTCGAGAGTCATGAAAGACTATGGTGGCGGCAAGACGGTCATCGGGGGAGGATTCACAAACACACACCGCTTTCTTGACGGCACCGGCATAGACGGGCTGGTAAATAACGCCAATACTGCAGGACTTGATTTTTCACACTTCTTCGGTGATGAGCGCAAGTGGTACCTGTCGGCCTCCATGGCAGGCAGTAACCTTACCGGCAACAGTGAGGCGATAGAAGAGCTGCAAACCTCCCCGGTACACTTTTACCAGAGACCGGATGCAGACTATGTCGATGTTGACCCGTCACGCACCTCGCTGAATGGCTACGGCGGGAACATCCAGGCAGGGAAAGTGGGCGGCCACTGGAAATTCACTGCTTTCGGCTATTTAAAATCGCCCGGCTTCGACCTGAATGACCTTGGCTACCTGCAGAGCGCTGATGCCATCATGACAGGTCTATGGTCTGCCTATGAATTTGACAAGCCCTTCAGCATCTTCCGCAGGATAAGGCCAAATGTCAACTTCTGGACCGCATGGGACTTCGGGGGAACACATCTCTTCACCGGAGGTAACATGAATATCTACACTGAATACAAAAATCTGTGGTGGACAAGTATCGGCGCCAATTATGAAGGCAACTCACTTTCCAATACTCTTCTTCGGGGAGGCCCCTCTATGCTCCATCCTTCCAACCTTAACTGGTTCCTGAATGTTGGCTCAAGCCAGTCGAAAATGATCTTCTTTTCGTTCTGGTTAAATGGTGCAAAAGGAAGCGAAGAAGCCTCGGACCGCAGCGCCGTCGGATTTAACCTGACCGCCAATCCGGGCAAGTCGTTTTCAGTAACCCTTTCACCTTCATATTCAATACGCATGAACACACTCCAGTATGTTAAGTATATTGACGAAGGCGACCGTTACCTGCTGAGCCAGATAAACCAGCAGATAGTAAGCATGTCCCTGAGACTGAATTATAATATCACCCCGGAGCTTTCAATCCAGTACTGGGGACAGCCTTTCCTGGCTGCAATGGATTACAGCAGGTTCAAGGTGGTAACCGATCCGAAGGCAGAAGACCTGGAGGATCGCTACCATCTTCTCACAGAGAGCGAGCTGGAGTTCGATCAGGGAGAGAACGTTTACCATGTGGATGATAATAATGACGGTACAATAGACTACAGTTTCGACAATCCGGACAATAACTTCGATCAGTTCCTGTCGAACCTGGTTGCACGCTGGGAGTTCAGTCCGGGGTCAACCGTCTATCTCGTCTGGTCGCAGACGCGCAGCTACGGTGACAACACCGGCTCATTCTCACTAAATCAGAATCTTGACAACCTCTATTCTGAGAATGAACCTCACAATGTATTCCTTGTAAAATTCACATACAGGTTTGGTCTAAGATAAGAGTCTGCGCATGCAGGTCCTGAGAAGCGGGGGGAAATTTTCCTCCGCTCTTTTTTTCATTGAAATCATCTCCTGTGTAAGGCAAATTAATTTTCATACATTTGATAGGTCTAAAACTGAATGTCTGTAGTCCTGCTCTTATGAAAAAATGCCTTCTCATATTGTTGGTATTACTGCCATTTGCGGTAGTTGGCCAGGATTATGAAAAGCGGGTATATACGGCCACCCTGATAACAAATCCTCCTGCAATCAACGGTGATCTCGATGATGAAGCATGGATGCAGGGTGAATGGAGTGGAGATTTCCTGCAGTTTGAACCTTCGGAAGGCGCCCCGGTAAAGCAGAAGACGGAATTCAAACTTGTTTATGACGACAACAACATATATGTTGCCATAAAAGCCTGGGATACAGCTCCTGACAGTATTGTCTCAAGGATGACGCGGCGTGACGATACTGACGGTGATGAGGTGGTCGTTGCTTTTGATTCTTACTTTGACCAGCGTACGGCATTCGGCTTCGGCGTGAGCGCCGCCGGTGTCAAGGGTGACCTGATATATACCGATGACGGTAAGAACGAGGATGAATCATTTGACCCCATCTGGTATGTGAAAACAGCAATCCATGACTGGGGATGGGCTGTAGAAATGAGAATCCCCCTTACCCAACTGCGTTTTTCAAACACAGAACACCAGGTCTGGGGATTTGAAGTGATAAGGGAAATATACCGGCACAATGAGACTGACCTGTGGCAGCCCATAGCCCGGAATGCGTCGGGCCGCATACATAACTCCGGACTTCTTCACGGACTGAGTAATATCAAACCAAGAACACTGTTTGACCTGACACCGTACGGTGTCACCAAACTCGAAACCTATCAGGGAGAGGCGGGTAATCCCTGGCAGGACGGATCCGGGTTCACAGCCAGTGCGGGCCTTGACGCCAAGATAGGAGTTACCAACAATATGATTCTAAGCCTCTCACTGAATCCCGATTTCGGGCAGGTTGAAGCCGACCCTTCTGAGGTTAACCTGACAGCCTTCGAAACCTATTTCCGCGAGAAGAGACCCTTCTTCATCGAGGGAAAGAACATCACCTCCTACAACCTTGGCATTGGTGGCGGTGACGAGGGTAATGACAACCTTTTTTATTCAAGGCGTATAGGCCGAAGCCC
>DCSU01000165.1 GCA_002325785.1 Bacteroidales bacterium UBA1458
CTACTGCCTACTGCCTGACACGACTTTACAGACTTTCAACTTATAGAACGATGTACCAGATCATTGACGGAAAACAGACAGCCGCGGAGATAAGAGGTGAGATAGCCGCCGCAGTAAAGGCGATGCATGACCGCGGCGCTCGTGTACCCCACCTGGCAGCCATACTGGTTGGCAATGATGGCGGCAGCGAAACCTATGTGGCACACAAGGTGAAAGACTGCGAGGAGGTTGGCTTCAGGTCAACACTTATCAGGATGTCGGCTTCCATAAGCGAAGAGGAGCTTCTGGCGAAGGTGCAGGAACTTAATGAAGACCCTGAGCTTGACGGCCTAATAGTGCAGCTTCCGTTGCCCGACCATATCTCNNGAAGATAAGGTCATCGAGAATATCTCACCGCTGAAGGACGTCGACGGGTTCCATCCGGTCAACGTAGGGCGGATGTCGGCCGGACTGCCGTCATTCGTCTCTGCCACGCCTGCAGGGATCATGGAACTCATGAAGAGATATCACATTCCCCTTAAGGGAGCCGAGTGCGTGGTTGTTGGCAGGAGCAACATCGTAGGCCGGCCGGTTAGCATCCTGATGTCACAGAAGGGCGTTGACGCCACCGTGACCGTGGTACACAGCCGCACACGCGATCTGGCCGCAACCGTCAGGAGAGCGGATATAATCATCGCTGCCATCGGCTCGCCGGGATTTATAACAGCTGATATGGTTAAAGAGGGTGCTGTGGTCATAGATGTGGGTACAACACGCGTTCCGGCACCGGAGACGAAGGCCGGATGGAGACTCAAAGGCGACGTCGACTTTGATAATGTGGCCCCGAAGTGCGCCTATATAACCCCCGTGCCAGGCGGAGTGGGACCGATGACAAGGGTATCCCTATTGCTGAATACCCTGAAAGCCTGTAAGAGATAATCTATTTGGCAGGAAGGTTGACACCGGTAAGATAAAGATCATAACCTCCCTTTCCTCCTGAACGGTCAGAGGAAAAGATCAAAAACCTGTTCTCATATTTTAGGTCTATGCCAAGTACCGGCCGGTATTCATTTGCCGGAGTGTTGATCTCAGGCCCCAGGTTAACCGGTGCACTCCATTTGCCGTCGCGGAATACCGAATAGTAAAGATCGAATCCACCCAGTCCTCCAGGCATATCCGAGGCATAAACCATGTGCCTTCCCCTGATAAACGGACATTTGTCGTCATCTGTGCTGTTTACGCTGTCAACCACTGTGGGGAGCGTTGAGGTTGACGTGAACCATTCATCAATGCTGCTACCGGCAGGACGGGTTGTCATGTAAATGTCAAAACTGCCTCCCCTGTCAGAACAGAACCAGGCAGTGTCAATAGTGGTGCTGAGACAGAGATAAGCGTCATCAGATGATGAATTGAATGCTGCTGCCGGCACCGGAGCTGCCACCACCGGCAGAGTCAGGAAAACAGGGATGTAATTGGTAAATACTATATCAAGTCCGTTGTCCGCCGTCCGGGTGGCTGCCGTCATATATTCAAGCCCGTTGCGACCGTTGAAAAACCTGTATGGACCGAATTCGTCGCCATCCGTGTTGAATGCCGAAGTGAGACTCTCAAGAAAAGCATCACCGGTCATCTCACTGTCAAAATGGAACATGCCCGTAGTCTGGCCAAAAGAAAACCAGATCATACCCTGCACAAGATCGAATTCCCCACCGGAACTATGACGGTTAGACGAGAAGACCACAGGAAGCGATGATTCCAGTCGCGCTGCCTCAATATCCATGTTGTAATCGTCAAACTGCGTGTTAAGCCCGTCAAGCGCCATCACCGAATCGGGGAAAATGCCCAGCTCATAGTTTATATTCAGAGGCTCATCATGACAACCCGTAAGGAGTTGCAGCATGAGCAACGCCGCTGTTATATGCAGATGCCTTCTGTAAACCATAACAGTTGTTTATTTTATAACGTGCAGGGAAGACCTTTAATATGAGGCTTATAAAAAAAACCGGGCTGAAGGCCCGGTTTCAGAAGGTAGAATTCAGGTTAATTCTAGGGTAATATTTGGTTTGAGGGTAATCGTTTGATTTCAATTATAAGATGGAAACCGGCCGCGATAGGTTGCGTCAGCCTGAAAAATAATTACAATGCACTGTTTATCATGTTTATAAAAATCGTGACATGTTGATAATTGATTTTTAATTCAGGTACATCCTATCGATTATGTGTTACATTTGCAGAATATTTTTTGGGGAGAATGGAAGAAGAGAAATACGGTTTTGTGCATGACAGCGAGGTGGAAGAGGTTATTCTCCGGTTTGAAAGAATGCGGAAGAATAAGGAGACCTGTTATTTCGATGTGATTGAGTTTGAGGCGATAATCGATTATTACCTTGAAGGGAATAATCCTGCGCATGCCTTTGAGGCAACATCGCTTGCATGTGAGCTCCATCCGAACTCGGTGCCTATATTAATCAGGAAAGCCCGTGTCATGCTCGAGAAGGGCAGGGCCACTGAGGCGCTGGCTATAACAAAACGGCTGGAGAATATTGAGCCGGGTAACTATGACATTTACCTGTGCAAGGGAACGGCACTGGCAATGCTGGGTGACATCACCGGAGCACGCCGGGTATTCGACCTGGCGCTGCTGTCCGACTCAGAAGAGCAGGAGACAATACTATACAGCATCACATCGGTACTTCAGAACCTCAACTACCATGAGGAGATGATACCCTATCTGCTCAGGCTGGCCGATCTGGAACCTGATTTCCCGGCACATATTTATGATCTGGCCTATGCCTATGATAAAAAGGGCGACCACAGAACAAGCGTGAAGTTTTATACCCGCTACCTTGACGAGGAACCATTCTCTGACAGCGCCTGGTATAACCTTGGTATAATTTACAATAAAACAGGCGATTACGGCAAATCGATAGAGGCGTATGACTACGCCCTGGCAATCAATCCGGAAAACACCTTCGCCCTCTTTAATAAAGCCAATATCCTTAGTAATCTCGAGAAATACAGCGAGGCAATGGATGTCTACCGCGAATTTGTTGAGGAAGAACCCGACAGCCTCGAGGGACTGACATACCTCGCCGAGTGCTATGACAAGACCGGTGATGAGGCTATGGCCCGCAAGTATTACACCGAGGCAATAGACATTACGCCCGATTTTCCTGATCCGTGGTACGGCCTCGGCCTGCTTGCGCTCACCAGGAACAGGGCGGCTGAAAGCATCACCCCGCTGAAGAAGGCAATAGAGATCGATGCACTGAACCCTGATTACTGGTTCTCCCTTGGCAAAGCATACATCATGACAGGCAACATCAAGGAGGCCCTCAGGTGCTTCCGGGAGACCCTGCAACTCGACGGATATTATGATGAGGCATGGATTGAGATAGGCATACTGGTCATGATGACCGGTTCTTACCGGGGTGCAATCCGAATCCTTAAGAAGGTGAGACGCATCAGCGGCGACCTTCCCGGCGTCTACTTCCTCCTTGCATCGTCATTCCTCCACACAGGAAACCTTACTGATGCCGCAAGGGCGCTTGTAAAGGCATCGCGACTCGACAATGAACTGCTTGAGGAATATGCCGTGCTACTGCCGGAGGAGAAACTGACTAATGCAATGAAAAGGCTGTTCAGGAAAACAAACTGATCATGAAAAGAGCTGCACAGATTCTGACACACATTCCGGATAGACCCTCAAAACCGAGGAAGGACGGACTTACCATGGTGATGGATAAAGGCCTGAGCCTAAGGGAGGCTGAAGATCTTGCAGCCGTTGGTAGCGAGTATGTCGACTTTGTCAAACTCGGCTTCGGTACCTCAGTCATCACTCCGGATGTCGACAGGAAAATCAAAACCTACCACGAGGCGGGCATGACCGTCTACTTCGGCGGTACACTTTTCGAGGCATTCATTATCAGAAGCCTTTATAAAGATTACGTCGAGCTCCTCAGGGAAACCGGTGTAAAAATGGTTGAAGTCTCTGACGGGTCCTACGAGTTTGACCATTCTGAAAAGCTTGATTATATCAGGAAGCTTGCAAAGGAGTTCACAGTCATCTCCGAGGTTGGCTCCAAGAAAAAGAACGTGGTTTTTACTCCAGCTCAGTGGGTTGAGATGATGAAGGCAGAACTGGAGGCCGGCTCGGTAAAAGTCATCGCCGAGGCCCGCGAATCGGGCACCATCGGAATATATAACGATGACGGATCGGTCAACCTTGATTTGATTAATACCATCTCCAGGGATATAGGCTTCAATAACGTTCTCTGGGAAGCACCCCTGAAACAGCAGCAGGCATGGTTCATCGTCAACTTCGGAGCCAATGTGAACCTGGGGAATATAGCCCCTAATGAGATCATCGCACTTGAATCACTGAGGCTTGGTCTGAGAAGCGATACCTTCTTCAGCTTTCTCCCTGACAGCCTGAAATGAGACTTTTCGGAATCATAGGATTTCCTCTCGGTCATTCATTTTCACAAAAGCATTTCACCGAAAAATTTGAAAGGGAATCAATCCCTGGTCATGCATACCGCAGGTTCGAGCTCACAGATATATCTAAGCTTACCGGCCTGCTTGAGAGTGAACCGGATCTGTGCGGGTTCAATGTGACCATACCATACAAGATACAAGTGATTGATTACCTCGACGAGATCGACCCGGCAGCCGAGGAGATAGGAGCTGTCAATACCGTCAGGGTCACCCGCCGCAAAGGCAGGCCGTTCCTCCAGGGCTTTAATACTGACGCCCCCGCATTCAGGGAATCGCTGTTGAAAAACCTTATCACTCTGCCCGAAACAGCCCTGGTACTGGGTACAGGTGGAGCTGCAAAGAGCGTGACACACACACTCATAGACCTGAATATCATCCCTATACTGGTTGCAAGACGACCTGTCAGAGGAGGTTATCTTTATGATGAACTCCCGGGTGAGGTGATAAGCGAAGCCGGGCTTATAGTCAATACAACACCGCTGGGGATGGCTCCGGCTACCGGTGCTATGCCTCCCATGGACTACAGTTACCTCAGGGAGGGCCAGCTGCTGTTCGACCTGATCTATAATCCCCCCGTAACGGCGTTCCTTGAGATGGGAGAGGAGCATGGCTGCCAGACGGTCAACGGGGAGGAAATGTTCCATATTCAGGCGGAACTCGCCTGGAACATCTGGAACGAACCTGTCAGATAAAAAGATCTTCCGGGTATTCAATGGCGGTTAACGCCAGTCCGTGCGCCGGGGCCGATTGTCCCGCCAGTCCGCGGTTCCTGCCGTTGAGTATCGACTCGAAATCAGCCGTGGAAAGTTTACCTCTTCCTGCCGGAATCAGGGTGCCTACTATCGCCCTGACCATGTTCCTCAGAAACCGGTCAGCGGTGATGGTGAAGACAAGCCTGTCCGGCGTCTCACTCCAGCGTGCATGACTCACCCTGCATATATTGGTCTTATTCCCGCCATGAAGCCTGCTGAAGCTGGTGAAGTCGCTGTGCCTCAGAAGTATGTCTGACGCCTCATTCAGCTTCTGAAGGTCAAGCTGCCAGTGGATCAACCATGCTGTGTCAGATGCGAAGGGATCTTTCTCCCTTGTGACCGTGTACTGGTAGGTGCGCGAGAGGGCATCAAACCGTGCGTTGGCATCAGTCCTGACCCNNCGACCCTGGCGATCTTTCTGATAGCTATATCGTCCGGCAGGAGACTGTTCAGGTTGTAAAGCAACTGACCGTCTGAGTTCAGGTCGTCACGCCCTGCATCAAAATGTGCACAGAAGAACGAGGCATGAACCCCGGAGTCGGTCCGGCCTGCACCCGTAACAGCCATGGGTGTTGCAAGCACAGTGCCCAGCGCCTTTGCCAGCACACCCTGCACGGTATGCTTGCCAGGCTGCAGCTGCCAGCCGTTGTATNNAAAGCGTAAAGATAACCAAAGAACCTTGCTTCGATAGCAGCTTTTAGCTAAATTGCACGGCTTAATAAAATGAACCGATGAATGAGCCTGTACTGAAACGCGGATTCGCCAGCGACAATAATTCCGGGGTACATCCTGCCGTCATGGAGGAGATAATGAGNNGTCAACTTGGGACATGTGGTGGGATATGGCGATGATCCGTTTACAGAAATGGCGGTAGAGATGCTCCGAACCGAGCTGGGGGAACAGGCCGAGGTCTATTTTGTCTTTACCGGTACTGGTGCAAATGTGCTGGGACTGGCCGGGGTGACACACTCATGGAACTCGGTAATAACATCGCATACAGCTCATATTGAGACTGATGAGTGCGGAGCGCCTGAGAAATTCACCGGATGCAAGGTCATTCCCGTTGATACCCCTGATGGTAAACTCAGGCCGGTGATGCTTGGAAGGCACATGCACGGGTTCGACTTTGAGCATCACAGCCAGCCTGCGGTGATATCAATCTCGCAGGTCACCGAGATGGGCACGGTCTATACGGTGGAAGAAGTAAAGGCTCTTGCAGATTATGCCCACGGATATGGCCTGCTCCTGCATATGGACGGCGCCAGGATAGCCAATGCGGCAGTGACTCTTGGATTGCCGTTCAGAGCCTTCACAACTGACGCGGGCGTTGACCTGCTCTCATTCGGCGGTACCAAGAACGGCATGATGTACGGCGAGGCAGTATGCTTCCTGAAGCCCGGACTGGCTCATGGATTCAAGTACCTGCGCAAGCAGGGGATGCAGCTCGCGTCGAAGATGAGGTTCATCAGCGCCCAGTATACAGCTTATCTTTCAGGCGGACTCTGGAAAGAGTGTGCCGCACACGCAAATCTTATGGCAGCCTCTTTGGAAAGGCAGCTCAGGGAAATCAGCGGGGTGAGGATTACCCAGAAGGTAGAGGCCAACGGCATCTTCATCATCATGCCCGGCAAGGTTGCCGAACGGCTTCGCACTGAGTATTTCTTCTACCCCTGGAACGAGCAGCTCTCTGAGTACCGGCTTATGACCAGCTGGGATACAACT
>DCSU01000065.1 GCA_002325785.1 Bacteroidales bacterium UBA1458
ATACTGAACCAAGGCCCTCATTCGGAGGCTATAATTTCACTCCATCGGACAGATTCATCTATGACGGTTCATTTCTCAGGCTAAGGAGTGTAACACTTGGCTACACGCTTCCTGCCCGGATATCACAGAAAGCCTTCATGCAGCAGCTCAGGGTATATGTGAAGGGTTCAAACCTCCTGACGCTGACCAAATTTACCGGGTACACTCCGGAAATCGGAAGCTACGATGTTCTTTCCAATGGGATAGACTACGGTGCTTATCCGATAACGTCTGCGTATTCAATTGGTGTTAACCTGCAATTCTAAGAAAGATGAAAACCAAGATAACTTCAGCACTCCTTCTTACAGCATTCCTTATTTTGACAACGGGATGTGAAGATTTTCTTCAGAAAGATCCGCAGGGAGAACTGACACAGGAGGCATTCCCGGTGTCGGAGTCTGACGCCCTGCTTGCAACCAATGCTGTCTACGCGAGCATCCGCAACTGGTCATACCATTCAGGTGGCTTTCCGATAATGGATATCATGTCAGATGATGCCCATAAGGGAAGTAATCCAAATGACGGGCTTCCCACTATTGGTCCGTTTGATAATTATACCTATACCACAACCCAGGACGGGCTTGACCGCTGGTGGAGTTCATTATATGAAGGAATTAAGAGGGCAAATGTGGTTCTTGAGAAGGTGCCCTCAATCAATATGGACGCAGAACTGCGCGACCGGTGTCTTGCGGAGGCCAGTTTCCTCCGGGGTCTCTTTTACTTTGACCTTGTCAGGGCTTTTGGAGGAGTTCCCAAAGTTATCTCAACCACGCCTCCGACCAAGGTGCCACGTTCACCGGCATCTGAGATTTATGACCTTATCATCTCTGACCTGGAGTATGCAGTGCTTAACCTTCCGGAAAAGAGCGCTTACGGACCTGATGACCTGGGGCGCGCCACAAAAGGAGCTGCCAAATCCCTCCTGGCTAAAGTTTACATTTTTAATAAGGATTTCGTCAATGCTGAAAAATACGCTGTTGAAGTCATACTCTCAGATGAGTATGAACTCGAGGCTGTCTTTGCAGACGCCAACGGTAAGAATGGTGAGCACGGTGTAGAATCAGTGTTTGAGGTAGGTGCAATGGAGGTGGACGGAGCCGGAGGAAATCAGTATGCCAACACGCAGGGAGTACGAGGCTCGCCTAACAGGGGCTGGGGCTTCAACAGGCCTTCGCTTGACCTGCGTGAGTCGTTCGAGGCAGGTGATCCACGCCTTGAAGGAACCATTATAGACCTGGGTGAAACGCTTGACGGAGTGCTTATAATTGGAGACGGTACAACCCCCGATCAGACACTCGATGAAAACGACAATTTAATAGAGGTGGAGTGTTACAATCAGAAGGTATGGTATCCGGGTAATAATACCACCACCCAGTGGGGGCACAACCGGAGACTGATCCGCTATGCCGATGTCCTGCTGATGGCGGCAGAAGCATTGAACGAGAATGATAATCCTGATGATGCACTTCTGTACCTTAATGAGGTCAGAAACCGCGCCCGTGAGGGGAACACCGCTATTCTTCCTGACATAACCGAAACAGGTAAGAGCGCCTTAAGAGAGATTATCCTGGAAGAACGCAGGCATGAGCTGGCGATGGAAGGGCACAGGTTCTGGGACCTGGTCAGAACAAACAAGGCAGCATCAGTGCTCGGTCCTCTGGGTTTTGTCGAAGGCAAACACGAATTACTTCCTATTCCGCAAAATGAAATTGATATATCTCAGGGATCCCTTGAACAGAATCCCAATTGGTAAGTTATTTGATAGTGATTATGAATGTTAAATTTTAAATTTAAAATTTTATGAAAAGAAAAAATGTAATTACAAGTATGCTTTTTGTCGCTGTGGCATTTTCATTGATGCTCAGCAGCTGCAAAAAGGATCCCGAGCCTCTTGCTCTGGAATCGCTAATGGCCGGAACCATTGACCTCAATGGTGCCACTTCACCCACCAATGTGCCGGTGAATCCCACAATCGTAGCAACATTCAATGTTGATGTAAATCCTGCCACGGCTACTGCAGCCAACATCACAATGGTTCAGGATTATGATGATGCTCCGGTTCCACTGACAATCACCGTATCAGGAAATACGATCACCGTTGTACCTCAGGCCAGCCTTGGAACAGGGGCTCTTTACCAGCTCAGCTTTGGCGCAGGACTGATGTCAACTGACGCTCTTCCTATCACCGCACTGCAGAGGACCTTCACAACTGAGGGAACGTTTGCACCGGCAGGAGCAGTTGCACACTTTAACTTCGAGGATAACGCCAATGACGTTATTGGTCCCTGGGACCCGCCAGCCAACGGTATAGTTGGTATAACCTACACTGCTTCAAGAAACGCAGCAGCAGGTAAGGCAGCTACATTTGATGGTGCAACAAGCATTATTGAAATTCCCAACGGCGACCTTTTGATCACAGGCGCCAACTTTACACTCAGCTTCTGGGTCAAAACCAATTCAACCGGAAAAACGTCAGGTCATTTTGTAATGGGACTGGGTGCTTTCAACGGATTGCAGTATGAGATTTTCGGAGGCTATGACGGATCGAAATTCGCAATACAGTATCAGCATGCAACTGGAACTGCGGCGGAAGATATGTGGTTTCCTGCTCTCGCTACGGACAATACGACAGGAGGATGGCAGGCTTGGGATTTTGCCAAGAGCCTGACAGCTGAGCAAATGATTGCCAAGCTGAAGGATACCTGGCTGCAGGTTGTTTACACCTACAAGGGTTCAGACAAGAAAGCCACACTCTATTTCAACGGCGAGAAGATGAAAAGCTTTGACTTTGACCTCTGGCCTGATGGCGACATCAAGCGTGGTGCTACAGGGCTTAAGTATGCCGGCGTGGCTCCGGAAGTGGTCAACAAGCTTGCTCTTGGTTTTGTCCAGTCAAGAGACGGCACTCTTTGGGATACAGAGCCTTGGGGCAATTATGACTCA
>DCSU01000102.1:0-15094 GCA_002325785.1 Bacteroidales bacterium UBA1458
TTCATTGAGAAGTGGTTCAAACACACCTCCGTTGGCATCAAAGCAGGAAGCATACAGAATAGTGTCTTCCGTTCCGAAAAAGCCTGCGATCTTCTCCTCCAGCTCCTTATGCAGGTCTCCGGTACCGCATATGAAGCGAACCGATGACATGCCATAGCCATGAGTCTCAAGTGCATTCTTTGCCGCTTCAACCAGCTTTGCATTTGAAGAAAGCCCAAGGTAATTGTTGGCACAGAAATTAAGCACCTTCTGACCGGTGTTGAGCGTTATCTCCGCTCCCTGTGGCGATACAATGACCCGCTCATTCTTGTAGAGGCCCGCCTCCTTTATCTCACGGATCTGGGACCTGAGATAATCCTGGTATTGATTATACATCTGCGTGAATATTCACTTAAAACGGATGCAAAGATGGTGTTTTGAAGTGATTATTCTATGATGATAATCATCTCTTACGGAGTAAATCCGCGAAGATTTATTTTTGATATACGGATTATTATGATCCGAATTTTTCTATTATCTGGTCTTTCGTAAGTCCCAGGATGCCCTGTTTTTTACCCACCTTAATGAATTTCTCAAGGGCTGTTTCCAGGTGGTGCATCTCATGGCCGGCGGATATCTGGGTTCGTATTCTTGCCTGACCGTTGGGCACAACGGGGAAGAAAAAGCCTATTGCATAAATACCCTCGCTGTACAGATCCCTGGAGAAGTCCTGTGAGAGTTTGGCATTGAAGAGCATAACAGGAACAATGGGGGTATTCCCCTCCTTGAGGATAAACCCGGCATCTGTCAGTCCTGCCCGCCAGAAGGCTGCGTTCTTCTCAAGCTTGTCACGCCGTTCCGTGCTGGCCGAAAGAATATCAAAAACTTTCAGTACCCCTGATACAATTACGGGAGCAATTGTATTTGAGAAGAGGTACGGGCGTGCCTTCTGTCTGCACATTGCGACTATCTCCTTCCTTCCCGAAACGCAGCCTCCGGAGGCTCCGCCCATGGCTTTGCCGAAGGTGGTGGTGATGATGTCAATCTTACCCATTACATTGCAGAATTCATGTGTTCCGCGACCTGTTTTGCCAATGAAACCTGTAGCATGGGAGTCATCTACCAGCAATAAGGCATCATATTTCTCGCATAGCCGGACCATCTCATCAAGCCTGGCTGTGTCGCCATCCATCGAGAAGACCCCGTCAGTGATAACCAGCTTAAGCCTTTTATCAGAGTGAAGCAGGAGTTTCTCTTCGAGGTGTTCCATGCTGGAGTGCTTGAAGGTGTCATGCTGGGCGCTGCAGAGCCTCATACCGTCAATGATTGAGGCATGCACCAGACGGTCTGAGATCATGATGTCTTCACTGGTGAGGATAGCCTCAAAAACACCTGCATTGGCATCCATGCATGAGGGGAACAGTATTGTGTCTTCAGTGCCAAGGAATTCAGTCACCCTGTTTTCCAGTTCCCTGTGAATATCCTGCGTCCCGCAGATAAAACGGACAGAGGACATCCCGTAACCTCTTGACTCAAGACCGTCATGAGCAGCCCTGATAACCTCCGGGTGACTCGACAGGCCAAGGTAGTTGTTGGAACACATGTTAATGACCTTCTTCAGGTCGGAGCCTGAAGGAAACTCAACCTCGATATCGGCGGCCTGTGAGCTGTGGATGAACCGCTCCTCCTTGAAGATGCCGGCGTTCCTTATATCTGCCAGCTGCGACAGATAGAGATTCCTTGTTTTTTCAGAGTAACTCATGTTGTCCGCAATTTATTTGTTTAAATACTGATTTACCAGTGCCACAATATTGTTAACGCTGTCAAAGGCCTCGGGCGTGGCTTTGCTTGGGGGAATTTTGATCTTGAATTTATTCTCCAGAAAAACGAGCAGTGAGACCATTGAGAACGAGTCAACATAACCGCTTGAAATAAGAGGTGTATCATATTTTATTGTTACATCATCATCATCAACATATTCCTTGACAACATACTTCAGGATCATCTCCTTCATCTCATTCAGATTATTTTCTTCCATAACAGATTCATTTTAAAGTTTATATTTATTTACTATCAGTTCATATACCGCAGGACCGTCCCGACGCTTCGGTCGGGATCTCCGCTGTGCTCCGACAGGACCTTCTCCCCAGCTCAGTCATTTTCAAGTGTCGAAATGTCTCCAATCTCCTCTCCCCACTCCTTTGCATGAAGCACTCTTCTCATGATCTTTCCGCTCCGTGTCTTTGGCAGGGTATCCATGAATTCCACCGCCTGAGGCATTGCCAGGGGTGAGAGCTTTTTGCGGATGAAGTTCATTATCTCCAGTTCAAGGTCAGGGCTTGCATTAAAGCCAGGTTTGAGGGTGATGAAGGCTTTCACAACCTCCATGTTAATGTCATCCGGTTTTGAGGTGACTGCAGATTCACCAACTGCAGGATGCTCCAGCAGTGCCGATTCAACCTCGAACGGGCTCACCAGGTGCCCCCCGGTATTAATTACATCGTCATCACGGCCGATGAACCAGTAGTAGCCCTCATTATCGATGCTAGACCTGTCGCCTGACAGATACCAGCCGTTCACGAACTTTTCCCTGTATTTTTCCTCATTCCTCCAGTATGTCCTCATCATGGCCGGCCAGCCCGGCCTGAAGGCTATCAGTCCGGCTTTACCGGGCTCATCAATCGGGGTATAGGTGACAGGGTCAAGCACTGCTCCCGTAATTCCCGGGAAGGTTCTGCCCATTGAGCCGGGCTTTATTTTCATTCCCGGGAAGTTGGTGATCATTATCGATCCCGTTTCCGTCTGCCAGAATGTATCATGGAATTGTTTACCGAACACCCTCCCCGACCAGATTACCGCTTCTGAATTGAGAGGTTCGCCTACGCTTGCCAGGTGACGGAGTGAAGAGAGGTCAAACTCATTCACCAGGTCATCCCCGGCTTTCATTAGTGATCTGATGGCGGTTGGGGCGGAGTACCAGACTGTGACCCTGTATTTCTCTATGAACCGGTACCATGCCTGGGCGGAAAATCCCGTGTCGAGTACACATTGAGTCACCCCAAGGCTCCAGGGCCCGATTATCCCGTATGAGGTGCCGGTTACCCAGCCGGGATCGGCGGTGCACCAGTAAATATCATCATCATGCAGATCAAGAACCCACTTTGTGGTCAGGTACTGTGAAATAATGGAATAATGGACATGCTTTACCCCTTTGGGCTGGCCTGTTGTGCCGGAGGTGTAATGAAGTACCGAAGGGGTCTCTGCACGGGTAGGGCAGACTTCAAATTTCTCGACAGGCACTGCGTTTTCCAGGCTGAAGAGAATTTCTCCGGGTTCGAGCTCTGAGGGTTTGACGGTGTCAACAATGATTACCAATTCCAGGTTCGGAAGAGCCGCGCGGATCTTCCGAACCTTGGAAAGGTGTTTTTTCTGTGTTATGACAGCCTTTGTCCCGGCATTTTCAAGCCTCACAAAAAGAGATTCATCTCCGAATGCGGAAAAGAGAGGCTGAACGACGGCTCCTATCTTCAGTATTCCCAGGAATGAAAGATACAATTCAGGAATCCTGTCCATAAAGAGGCAGATCCTGTCTCCTTCAATGATGCCCTGATTGCGGAGAAATGTGCCGATAGTGTTTCCGGCAAGTCTGAGGTCATTGAAGGTAAAACTCTTTTCCGTGCCCCCGAATCCCTCATAGTAGAGGGCGATTTTGCCGGCATTGCCCTTCTGGCAGATCCTGTCGGAACAATGCCATCCTATATTTATTATCTCTCCGGGACTGTATTCAAGCTCTTTTTCTGCATTGGACCAGCTGAAGCCTGCGGTCAGTTCGTCATACGATGGATGCTCGGCCATAGATGTCAGGTATATTTTTCACGATGACATTAAGGTAGCACAAATTATTATAATAGGAGTTACACCAGATGAAATTTACTGGCTAAAGACAAAGGTGTGAAGGTCATTAACTTAGTCAGCAGTCAGCAGTCAGCAGTTGGCAGTCGGCAATCGGCAGTCATGCTTAGGCAGTAGGCAATAGGCAGTAGGCAATAGTGTAAGTTCTTGATTGACTGAAGACTGAGGACTGAAGACTGGTGACTGGAGTCTTCAGGTCATGAACAGGATTGAATCTCACTCCCAGCTCAGGATCACCTTGCCGCAGTTACCCTCCTCCATCACGTCAAAGCCTTTCTGGAAGTCGTCAATATAGAAACGATGGGTTATGATTGGCTCCAGATTGATACCCCCGATGATCATCATCTGCATCTTATACCACGTCTCCCACATCTCACGGCCATATATGCCCTTAAGCGTCAGTGCCTTGAATATGATGTCACTCCAGGGTACCTCAAAGTTCGAGGGAAGAATCCCCAGGAGGGCGATATTGGAACCGTTGTACATGTTGGCGATCATCTCACGGAAGGCAGCAGGTGAGCCTGACATCTCGAGGCCTACGTCGAAGCCCTTCATGTGAAGCGGTTCAAGCACGTCGCTTATCTTCTCACCCTTTTTGGGATTGATCACCCTGGTGGCTCCCATTTTCTTTGCCAGATCCAGCCGGTAATCGCTCAGGTCCGTTGCCACCACATTGCGCGCTCCTGCGAATCTGGCAATTGCAACTGCCATGCTGCCTATCAGTCCTGACCCGGTGATCAGCACATCCTCACCGAGAAGCGGAAATGCCAGCGCAGTATGTGTGGCATTGCCGAAGGGGTCCATGATGGCTGCCCACTCATCGGGTATGCGGCTGTCAAGCAGCACCACATTCCGTGCCGGCACCTTTACATATTCAGCAAAGGAGCCATCAATATGTACTCCTATCCCCACGGTATTCTCGCAGACATGCTCCCTGCCCCGCCGGCAGTTACGGCATGTGCCGCAGAAGAGATGTCCTTCACCGGTTACCCTGTCGCCTACCTTCACGTTTGTGACTCCCGGTCCCGCCTTATCAACGAATCCCATATACTCATGGCCGATGGTCATGGGCACCCTGATGGTCTTCTGCGCCCACTCGTTCCATTCGTAGATATGAAGGTCAGTACCACAGATGGCTGATTTTTTGACCTTGATAATGACATCATTGTAGCCTGGCTCCGGGACGGGTACCTCCTGCATCCATAATCCCTTGGCAGCCTTGGCCTTGACGAGAGCTTTCATCTTGTTCATTCCGGCTGATGATTAAATCGTTATGTTGTAAATGTAATACAAATACAATTTTAAAAATATGATTTTTATTGTGAGAGTAACAGGCAAATTGCCCGTCGCCACATTATCTTTATCTTTGCCATGCATCGGAACGACGGACAGATCATGAGTCGCTTCGAAGGAACTGTTTCCGCATTCATCAAACACATAAGAAATGACAGAGAGAAAAATCAGGGTGCGTTTTGCCCCCAGTCCTACCGGACCCCTTCATATAGGAGGAGTACGCACCGCCCTTTATAATTACCTGTTTGCAAAGCACAATGGAGGGACCTTCATTTTACGCATTGAGGACACTGACCAGGCCCGATATGTGGATGGTGCGGAGGATTATATAATGGACTCCCTGGCGTGGGCCGGAATCAGGGTTGATGAGGGCGTGAGAGAGGGCGGACCATTTGCCCCATACAGGCAGAGCGACAGGAAAGAGATCTATCATCGTTATGCAGACGAGCTGATAGAAAAGGGTGACGCCTATTATGCCTTTGACTCACCAGAAGAGCTCGACAGTCTAAGGCAGGAACATGAAGCCCGCGGAGAGACCTTCAATTACGGCTGCACCACCCGGATGAGCTTGTGCAATTCACTTACCCTCAATACAGAAGAGATCGCGGCAAGAAAGGCTTCCGGCGAGCACTACGTAATCAGGTACCGCATGCCCGAGAATGAGGATATCCATTTCTCCGATCTGATCAGGGGCGATATTGTGGTCAATACCTCGAGTCTTGACGATAAGGTACTCTACAAGTCTGACGGCATGCCGACATATCACCTTGCCAACATTGTTGACGATCACCTGATGGAGATATCACATGTCATCAGGGGCGAGGAGTGGCTGCCATCACTTCCGCTTCATGTCATGCTCTATCGCAGCTTCGGCTGGGAGGCACCGCTGTTTGCACACCTGCCTCTGCTGCTCAAGCCAACAGGCAAGGGCAAACTAAGCAAGCGCGACGGAGACAAGATGGGCTTCCCGGTATTCCCGCTTTACTGGCCTTACGGCGAAACAGCGTCCGGGTACAGGGAAGAGGGTTACTTCCCTGAGGCTTTCGTCAACATGCTTGCTCTCCTGGGATGGAATCCCGGTACAGAACAGGAGATATTTTCCATGGATGAACTGATTGAAGCATTCTCAATAGAGAGGGTGGGCAAGTCAGGCTCCCGCTTCGATCCTGAGAAGGCCAAGTGGTTCAATGCCAGGTATTTTCACATGAAGAGCGACGATGAACTGGTCTCATTGTTCATGCCGGTGGTCAATGAAAAGGGCTTTCATCCTGCGCCGGAAACACTAAAGAAAATCATTTCGCTGGTGAAGGAACGGGCAGGTTTTGTGAAGGACTTATGGCATGAGGCTGACTATTTTTTTGTTGCCCCGGAAACATATGACCCGGAGGTTGTAAGGAAGAGATGGAACGCAGATTCCCCCCTGCAGATGAGGGAACTACGTGATGTTGTTGCAGGCCTGGAGCCGTTTACCTCTGAGACTATTGAACAGATAGTCAAGGAGTGGATTGCCGGAAGCCCGTATAATACCGGTACCATCCTCAATCTTTTCAGGCTCCTGATGGTTGGCGCTTCCAGAGGCCCCCATCTCTTTGACATCGTTGAACTGACGGGAAGGGATGAGACCCTCCGCAGGCTCGACAACGGTATCAGCCGGCTGACGTCATCAGCATCATGAACCCCGGGAGGGAGATAAGATACATCGATTTCCACACGCACCATTCCAGGGGCAGTGATGATACCATTGCCATTGTGAACCTCATGGCAGGAGAGAATGTGCCGGCAGATTTTTCCGCGAACACCCTCTTTTCTGCAGGAATCCACCCCTGGTTTATTACGGAAGAGAATTCGCTTCAGCTTCTGACAGAGCTTGTTCTCACTGCTGCCCATCCTCATGTAGTATTGATCGGGGAGGCGGGATTTGACCGGCTGAAAGGAGCCCGCATGGAGGTGCAGTACAGTGCCTTTATCAACCAGGCTGCAATGGCCGGAGAGTTGAATAAGCCCATGGTTATACATTGTGTCAGGGGCTGGGAGGAGCTGCGCCGGGCATGCAGGGAGGTGAAACCGGACAGGCCATGGATCATACACGGATTCAGGGGTAGTGGTAAGCTGGCGGCCACACTGGATGATGAGGGCTTCTGGTTCTCACTCGGGAAAAGGGGGATCACCCCGGAGATACTGGGGGTGATCAGTCGTGAAAGAATCCTTCTGGAGACCGATGACACAGGTGAGCCGATAGCTGATGTTTACAGGCACTTTGCAGACAAAGCCGGTTGCGATGAAGAGACTGCATCAGGCATCATTCGGAATAATTTCAACACTCTTTTCAACTTCAGAATCTGATGGAACAATGGTTGGTACGTACGGAGATGCTTCTCGGCAAAGAGGCCCTGCAGAGGCTGAGCAATGCGCATGTTGTGGTAGCCGGATTAGGGGGAGTGGGGTCATGGGCTGCCGAGATGATATGCAGGGCCGGCATTGGAGCAATGACCATCATTGACGGCGACACTGTTTCACCTGCAAATAAAAACCGGCAGCTGCCTGCCCTGACATCCACCACGGGAAGGAAGAAGGCCGAGGTGATGGGAGAGAGGCTCCTCGATATCAACCCTGCCCTGACGTTGCACATCATCCCGGAATTTATCCGTGACCAGAGAATGATTGATATACTGGAGGCGGACAGGTACGATTACATTGTTGATGCCATCGACACGCTGTCGCCCAAGGTGTTCCTGATCTACCACTCACTCAGGCTTAACCTTAAGATTGTCAGTTCAATGGGCGCCGGCGGCAAGTTTGACCCTACCGGGATCAGGGTGGCCGATATCTCTGAGACCAACTTCTGCAGTCTTGCCCGTATGCTCCGGAAGAAGCTCCATAAGCTGGGGGTCCGTGAAGGCTTCACAGCGGTATACAGTCCCGAGGTGGTCGACAAGGACCTGATTATCCGTGGCTCCGATGAGAGCAACAAAGCCTCCAGCGTAGGTACCATGTCATATATGCCCGCGGCATTCGGCATTGTCTGTGCGTCGGTAGTAATCAGGGAACTGACCGGCACTCTTGCTGAGAAGTAAGAAAACCCTTATTTAGACATTGTTCCCTTCAATGCGGGAAGGTCATAACCCGGAGGTGTGCTCTGCCTGATATTCACCTCGGCAATCTCACCTTCAAACCTGCAGGTCATCTTTATGTGGTGAGGACTTTCAATATATCTGAGAGTAAGCGCGAGGGTAGTGTCATTCTCCCAGGTATAAGCTCCCGTCACCATGTTTGAGGATGTTGCTCCGGGCCTGCGCAGAATTCCGGGTCCCCCAAGCTCCGTTTCAGCTGTAATCCACTCCCCCCTCCCGAAAGGTATTGTGTGAACCTTATCGGTGGTACCGAGTGATAAGTTACAGGCATCTCCGGTAAAGTCCAGGGTGAGGTAATCAAGCTTTAGGTTATTTTCGGCAAGTAAGAATCTCTTGTCCTGTAGTCCTGCAATGACTGGTGAGTCGTCGGTTTTTACCGGCAGAGGCACCGTCAGTGATGCAAGTTTCGCGCTGAGCCTTTCGGCTGCCTCTTTGTTCTCAGGCAGCGCTTCATCGTTCATGGCCGGAAGGATGTATTTCCATACCATATTGATTACATCCTGCATGTCAGGTGATTCTGAGGTTATGGCAACCACAGCATCTTTTTCGGGCATCACTATGATGTATTGCCCGAAGGCGCCGTCAGCCCTGTAGGCGTTGTTGCGGCTGCGCCAGAACTGGTAACAGTAACCCTGCATCCAGTCGCTTTTATCCTTTATCTCTTCCGGCGCACCCGGTGCCTGGTCAATCTTGAAAGTGGTGGCCTCCTCTACCCAGGTTGCCGGAATTACCTGCTTCCCGTTCCATGAGCCTTTCTGAAGGTACAGCTGACCGAATTTAGCCATATCCTCGGTTTTTACCCTGAGGCCCCATCCGCCGGTGTTAATGCCTTCGGGACTCGACTCCCAGTCCATCCCCTCAATGCCCAATGGTCCGAAGAGGCGAGGCTGAAGATAATCGGTAAGCTTCTCTCCGGTTACCTTCTGAAGTATGGCTGACAGCATAAAGGTGGCCATGGAGTTGTAAAGGAATACGCTTCCCGGCTCGTTCACCACGGGCAGGTTAAGAAATGCCGGTACCCAGTCGCTGCCTGACGAGGTGATGGCATTGGACGGCTCGGGCGACTGCCCCACGGTCATCGTGAGGAGATCCCTGACCGCCATGTCTGCAAGGAATGGTGATACCGTATCCGGAAGCTGATCAGGAAAGAATGAAATCACTTTGTCATCAACACTGAGCAGTTTTTCAGTCACGGCAAAACCAACAGCGGTAGAGGTGAAACTCTTGCTGACGGAGTAGAGGGTGTGCCTCAGCTCAGGCTTGTAGGGATCCCACCACCCCTCGGCAATCACCTTCCCGTGGCGTAATACCATGATGCTGTGGAATTCATGCCTGCTTACGGAGGCTGAGTCAAGGAACGTCAGAAGTCCTCCGGATGATACACCCTCGGCTTCAGGAGTACTGCGAGGCAATGACGATGTTACAGGAGCTTCATTTTTACAGCCTGTTAAAGCGGTGAAAAATGCCAGGACGGCAATGGAAGAAAAAAGGCGGGAGATTTTCATTTGGGACTGATGACGGTTAAATAAACAGGTTATCAATACTCAAAAATAAAAAAAAATTACCTTGATTACCTGTTATTTCCTGCAAACAGGTACATCACATGGCCTGACGGGGATGGAGGAACCGGTTCTTTCATGAAAAAAGCTGCCCCGTGACTTCCCGGTGGCGGCCTGCATTAAAGGAATGGGTCTACTTCACCTCAGTCTTCTCCTTCTCTTTTTCTGTAATCTCTTTTGCCGTATAACCCAGCTTTTCAATGGCTCTTTTCAACTGCTCCGACTCCGCTTTCTCCTTTTGATACTGGATAGTGACCTCTTTTGTCGGAAGATCGCATTTCACATCTTTTACCCCCTTGATAAACGGTATGTTCTTCATAATTGTGTTGACGCAGTTCTCACAGTCAATGCTGGTTTCGAACCTGACAGTTGAGAGCTCTTTCTTGTCTTTGTCCTGTGCAGCCAGCACAGCTGTTGAGAAGATCAGCAGCATTGCTGAGGTGATGATGATGTTTCTTTTCATGGTATTGCTTTTAAGTGATTATCAGTTTTCTTTACGGTCAAGGGTAAACCTGAATCCGGCATAGAGTTTCCGCCCGTGAACAGGCCCCCATATCATGTTTGAATCAAAATACTCGCCAAAGGGATTTTCAGCTGCGATGATTGCATCATGCTGTCTTGACCCTGTTATATTCTCAGCCCCTATATAAATGCTCCACGTCCTGAAGTATTTTGTCAATTGGGCATTCATGACAGGGTATGCATTGAAAGTTTCGTGTCTCATGTAGGGCTCCGGGTTTGACATTGTAGAGGGTATTCTGCCCGGGCCGTTATACTGCAGGGTATAATCAGCCTGCCATTTTCTCATCCTCGTGGTGTATGAGACTGCGAGCAATCCCTTATAGCGTGAGGTGAGCGGTTTCTCGCGCAGCTCGCCGCCGATGGTTTGCCTGACATTGTTCCAGCGCCATGCGGCTGTGATGTCAAGACCCGTAACCGGTTGCATCTGTGCCTCCAGCTGAAGCACATTTGAATATGATTTGCCATTGAGGTTGTAGAATAGCACCTGGTCTATGCTGGAGTCCAGGTCGGTGACAATCTGTTTGAGGAATGTTGTCCTGTATGCTTCGCCTGTCAGTCTAAGTTCACTGCTTCCCAGGGGAATGTAACCGGTGAGGTTTATGCCGGCGTTCCAGGCCTCCTCGATGTCGAGGTCATCTGAGATCACTATATCTCTGCTGCTTGCCAGGTAGTACATGTTCTCGGCCATGACGTGCACGGTCCTGAATCCTTTACCGGCCGATGCCCTCAGGGTCATTTTAGGTGTCAGCTCGTAGCGCAGGTGTATCCGCGGGGTGAACTGTGCTCCGTGGTTTCGGTAGAAGTCGTACCGCACACCGGCAAGCAGAGTTACCCTGGCCGAATCGGTGTAGGTGTACTGGAGGAACACACCGGGTACCGATTCGATGGTCTCATCAACCATGTCAGGGACCACATCGCCAACAATAAACCTGTAGGCGCCGCGCATCTCATCATAGTGGTCAAAGCGGTAGCTTGCTCCTGCATCAACGATATGCTTCTCTGCCGGGAAATACTGGTAGAGAAGGTTTGAGTAATAGCTTTTCTGGGTACCGTCATACTTGTTATAACCCATCCATGAATTCATCTCATGGAAAGTCACGCTCTGTATCCATCCGATAGACATATTGTCACCAGGGCCGAACATTCCGCCGAGTTTGGTGAATGCTTCAGCCCGTTCGGTGCCGATGTTTATCCCGTACCCGTCATCCCAGGTGTTGCTACTGCTGCGGTCATAGTCGAACTGTCCGCCGATGCGTTCCTCCTGCATGTATTTGATCCCGGCACGGAAGGTGAGGTTATTGCTCATGTAGTCCCAGCGGTTCATGAAGCTGTACTGCCTGACATCGGGTTCATCCCGGAAACCGTCCCCGTTGTGGTCGCTGGCGCCTGACTGTGTCTCACCGTGGCCCAGGATCATTGTGCTCCAGTAATCATTGAGCCTCACCGAGGCGTTGGCATTGGTCTCGATCTTACCGGCATCACTAACGAAGCCGTTTATAAAGACTATCTCGCTGGTAGCAGGTTTCTTGTATTCGACATTAATCTGCCCGGTGATAGATTCATTCCCGTTGCGTACCGTGGATGTACCCTTGGAGACCTGGATCGACTCCATCCACGGTCCGGGCACATAACTCAGTCCGTATGCCGCTCCCAGTCCGTACATGGAAGGGATGTTCTCAGTGAGTATCTGCACGTATGAACCGGCAAGGCCCAGCAGTTGTATCTGCTTTGCGCCGGTGGCGGCATCTGCGTAGTTGACGTCTACCGAAGGGTTGGTGACGAAGCTTTCCGACAGGTTGCAGCAGGCTGCCTTGCAAAGCTCCGCCGCAGTGATATTTACTGTAGCGATGGTAGCATCCCTGTCCAAATGTGCGCCGGTGGCTCGACCGATGACGGTGACTTCGCCGATTATGCTGTTCTCATTCAGAAATATTTCCACATAGTCATCGCCGGGTGCTACCCTGAGCGTATCAGGAGTATAACCGACAAAACTTGCAACCAGCAGGTCATTGCCCCTGGTTCTCCGGAGAGTAAAGTATCCGGCGGGGTTTGTTGAGGTGCCGGTGGCGGTCCCCGCCCATACTAAGTTTGCACCGGGAAGGGCTATGCTGTCAGGTGATCCGCCGCCGCCCGCGATCATCACCTTACCCTCTATCCTGCCCTGGGCAAGGAGGGAAGTCGGGATGATCAATAATATTATTAAAATTAATATCTGCTTCATAGGGTAAAATTTTGGTATAAAAAACTTTGCTGAGCGCCCGTGGAGAAATTGCATGCAATGACCCGGCGGGTATTTTCACAACAATATACGTGGGACATGATTTGTCATGCCTCCGCAATTTGTTGTCCCTATGAATGATTCAAGAGATAATCTGACAGTGCATTGTTGTCAGGTCGCGTCCGCAGTGGTACGCTTTGTCATTGATAAAATGACGGACGCTCTTCATTGGATGATTCTGCATGACGGCTACAATTGTTGCGGCAAGGAAGTATGGCAGAATTTCAATCTGTACTTCCGCACGCAACAGTTCGTCAGTCACAACCCTCTCAGCCTCATGTGAGCAGCAATCGTCCGAGAAGACCATCTCATCCGTGCTGTGTTGGTGATGCTTTGCCCCGGCAGTGTGAATGCAGCAACAGCTGTTCTCCTCACCGTTACCCATTACAGTGGCAACCACCTCGTCTGTTCCGCAGTGCTGGCATGTATGCCGGATGAGGGTGTACCCAAAGCTGCCTGAGAGGATCAGGATCATCAAAACTGTTGATATAATGGGCGATATGGACCGTATAATTTTCAACGTTACAAATATAACAAAAGATAATCCGGTTTGTTGCGTTAAGAAAAACAAAGGGTGTCCGACGGGGGCACCCTTTGTTAATTATCTTAATATGTTGCACTAGTCTTACTGCAGCGGCGGTATAACCAGCACCTGCCCGGGGTAAATGAGATCAGGATCCTTGAGCATCGGTTTGTTGGCCTCAAAGATTACCGGGTATTTCTTGGCATCACCATACACTTCCTTGGCAATTTTTGAAAGGTAATCGCCTTTTTTCACAGTATAAAACTGTTTCTCGGGTGCAGGAGGAGCAACCGGTGGCGATGCAATAACCAGTAGATGATCTTCAACGGCTGATATCCCATCAACGTTTCCAGCGGTAACAATGATCTTGTTCTTGTTTGCCAGCGTATCAACCTTGCCATGAAGGATTACCTTCTCCCCGTCTACAGCTACCTGAACGGCGCTGACATCGAATCCGAACTTTTTAATATGTTCCATGATAAGATTTGCCTTGTCTTCCTCACGCTTCTCCCCTGACTTGAAGATCTTGGCTCCTGCGTTCTTAATGAATGAGATTAGTCCCATAATGTGTCCGTATTTACTTATACAACTTCAAAAGTGATCTTCGCATTTACACGGAATTCAGTGATCTTGTTTTTGGCCACCACTGCACTCTGTTCCTTTATATAGACAGAACGAATTTCCTTTACAGTTTTAGCTGCCGTCTTCACGGCAATAGCCGTTGCATCTTCCCAGCTTACAGGTGAGGATGCGAGAATCTCAATAACTTTTAGTACTGCCATAATCTTTAATTTAATAGGTTTATAACCAATATGTTTAAATATATTTTTATGCTTAAAAAGGATGTCTAAGATAGCAAAAAAAAATGAGACTAACTAATAAATATTCGGATTAGCTAAATGTTAAGATTACAAAATTTATATGTCATACTTTTTATATATTTGACTGATGTAACCTGATTGTATTATCTAACCAAAAACCTGAAGAATATGGGATTAGTAAAAGAATTCAAGGAGTTTGCCGTCAAGGGCAACATGATGGACATGGCCGTAGGTATCATAATCGGCGTCGCCTTCGGTAAGATCATCACATCACTTGTGAATGACGTGCTTATGCCGCCGCTGGGCATGCTGCTTGGAAAGGTCGATTTCACGAACCTTAAGGCTGTCCTGCAGAAGGGCACGGATGCCGTGATGGAGGGAACCACCGTAATTCAGCCTGCCATCAGCGAAGTCTCAATCAATTACGGAATGTTTATTCAGAACATTATTGACTTTTTGATCGTCGCCTTCTGTATTTTCCTGGTGATTAAAGCCATGAACAGTCTGAAGAAGAAAGAAGAAGTTGCTCCGGCCGCTCCTCCTCCTCCCAGTGATGAGGTTGTTCTCCTGAAGGAAATTCGTGACCTGCTTAAAAAATAATGAGGCAATTCTTTCGTTGTAATGGAAATTGTATGCAATTTTGCACGCAATAAAATTATGGCGAGAATCAAGAAATATTACTGGTGGCGGAGGCTCTTCCCTGACAGGGGATAAATCCGGACACTTAATAAATACAAAGCATAAGAGGCTGCAGTCTGAGACTGTGGCCTTTTCACTTTTATTCAAAGAAAAAGTCCCGCCGGGTGGGCGGGACCTTTAAAACTCCGGAAAATGTTAAACAGAACCTGTACCTGAAAGATTATTGGATGTAAAAGTTGTACTCGTAGGACAAACCATTTTCACGCAACCACCTGCGAAGTGCTTTGGCAATCTTTCTTTTCCGGAGCAGGACAATTCCTATTCCTTCCGCTGTTATCTGATAATAAGGTTTCATTTCTGCGTTTACCCTTACCTGCTTTAGGTCATCCGGGCATGTTTTCAGGACTAAATTAAGTCCGGCGCAGCCGTTTACCAAG
>DCSU01000102.1:15102-23371 GCA_002325785.1 Bacteroidales bacterium UBA1458
TGCCTGAGGTCAGCACCTGTTTTTAGCAGGGCGAACTTCGCCTGTAAGCGCAAGGGGGCCGGATAAGTGCTAGAGCCCGCGGTCAGTGGAGGCCGGTCTTATATCCGGTAATTTTCTCCGGTCAGTTGAAGTCTGTCAGGTATTTGTAGAGCTCGCTGTCAGTTGACAGGATTATTGTTGTGGTTGAGTCGAAGGTCATGCGAAAGGTCTCCATCGACTTCATGAATCCGTACAGGCTTCGTGAAGAGACTGACTGGTCATAGGCGCCGGCGTAGATGGACGCTGCCCTGGCATCGGCACGGCCCCGGATCTCCTCAGCCCTGCGGAATGCCTCCGATTGGATGGTTTTCAGGTCACGTTCCTTTTCACCGTTTATCTTGGAAGCCTCACCCTGACCCTCTGACCTGAACCTTTCAGCGATGCGATACCGCTCACTCTTCATCCTCTCATAAATCTGCGTCCGCACCTCCTCAACATAGTTCAGCCGTTTGATACGGACATCCAGTATCACTATCCCCAGGTCCTTCACCTTGTCATTTGACGAGACCAGGATCAGTTTTTCAATGGCCAGTCTGCCGGTCTCTATGTCAGACAGGGTGTCTCCGGCCTCTTCGCCGATCAGGCCGGAGGAGGTGGGGGTCCGGTTTGTTGAACGTACAATCTCTTCGAGGTTATGCCCGGCAATGTAATCTCGTGTCTCACCGTCGAGAATGTCTGCCAGCCTCGACTGTGCCCCTCTTTCATCGGTCAGCCTCTTGAAGAACTGCAGGGGGTCGGTTATCTGCCACCGCGCGTAGGCATCAACGAAAATGAACTTCTTATCCTTGGTGGGTAACTGGTTGGGGTCGCCGTCCCACTCCATGTAACGCTTCTCAAAGTAGTTGGTTTTCTGGATGAAGGGCATTTTCAACTTCAGTCCGGGGGTTGTTTTGGCTTTGCCGACAGGTTTACCGAACTGGGTGATGACTACCTGTTCCGTCTCCCTGACCCTGTAAATGCACTCAAGTATCAGCAGGAGTGCTACTGCGAGGAGGGAGACTACTACTATTGTTTTTGTGTTTTTCGGGAACATGCTTTATTATTTTGAGTTAAGCTGCATCTGGAGGAGGGGTAACACATTGTTCCCGGCCTCATCAGTAATGATCTTATGCCCAAGCCTGGGGATGACCTCTCCCATGGTTTCGAGATAGATTCTTCTCTTGGTCACCTCCGGAGCCTTTACATACTCATAATAGAGGGCATTAAAGCGGGCAGACTCGCCGAGGGCATTGTTAACCCTTTCGGTTGCATATCCCTCAGCGCGCTGTATGGTCTCTTCCGCCTGGCCCTTTGCCTTGGGAATAACCTTGTTGTATTCAGACCTGGCCTGGTTTATCAGAGTCTCTCTCTCCTGCTGTGCCTGGTTGACATCATTAAAGGCATCCTTTACCGGGTCAGGAGGGTTGACATCCTGGAGCACCACCTGCTCTATCCTTATGCCCAGTGAGTACTCGGTGCAGAGCACCTGGATCTTCTGGTGCACGCTGGAGGCTATCTCGGCCCGGCCTACCGTCAGCACCTCGTTAACGGTACGGTCACCGACTATCTCACGCATCGAGGCTTCAGATATGTCCCTGAGTGTTGTAACCGGCTCCCTGACCCTGAAAAGGTAGCTGTACGGGTCAACAATGCGGTACTGGACTATCCACTCCACGTCGGCAAGGTTCAGGTCGCCGGTAAGCATCAGTGATTCATCAACCGTGCCTACCTTGGTGTATTCCGACTTTATTCCAGGCTGTGTGGTGCGGAACCCGAACTCCTCCTTCTGCTGCCTTTCAACGGCAACCTTGTAGAGGCGTTCAATTATGGGGAATTTCAGGTTCAGTCCCGGCTCCACCTTCCGGACGTATTTTCCAAAACGGGTGATGACACCAACCTCTTCAGGGCCTATCTGGAAGAGGGAGGTGACAAGGAGAAAGAGCACTACCAGGGCTACCAGGAAGTACTTTATCATCAGTCTGTATTTATCAAACCATGCCCGGGAGCCTGATTGCCTGTAGGTTTCTTGTGCCAATTTCTTAAGTATTATTCTGTTACTATTTTAATAAGCTTGCCTGCCTGTACCTGGTCAGTCAGCTCTATGTTATTCAGGAGCGCCAGTTCATTCATCATCTCCTGCTTCATGCCGAAGGCAGTGAATGCGTTTGCCAGTGTCCCGGTGCGCTGTACAGCCTTCACCTGGATCCGCCTGGGTTTGACATTTAACCTGTTAGTGTCGGTCAGTTTTGCAAAAGTCTTCATCGATGATTCCATGATGGATGCGTAATTTGGAAAATCGGCTTCGGCGGCCACGCTGTGGAACACATAATAGAACGATCCGTATTCGATGATGTATGACAGTACTGAAGTGACGCTGACAGCACCTGTCGACTGGTTTTTGCTCTCCTGCTTCGACAGGGCTACAATGGCCGGCATGCCGTTGACGGTCCTTCGCTCTGAGCGCTGCAGCTTCAGCCCGTACTGTGCCAAAGTTGAATCAGCAGCTGCCTGAAGTGACCTCTGGTTTGAGAGGGTAAAGAGTATCAGTGCCTTGCCGTCAGCTGGCTGCACGGTAACCTGTGTGGGCGCATTGGTAAGAGTCCAGCCTGCAGGATAGGAGAACTTGAACTTCAGCTCCGGGTGAAAGAAGGTATTGTCATCGGTATAGCCCTGCTTGGGATCCTCTCCGTAGACCATACCGTCAATAAGCTTCAGGTATGAGTCGGCGTTTACCTTGTATGATGGCAGTTTCAGTTTGTCCTGCCACGCTTTTGTGTTTCTGATCACGGAATTGTAACGGTCACCCGGGTCGGGGTGGGTTGAGAGGAAGGTTGGAACGCCACCTTGAGAGGAGGCCATGTTCATCTTGTCCAGTACCTGAAAGAATTCGGCCATCTTGGTGCCGTCATAACCCAGTTTTGTTGCATATTCAGAACCGAGAGCGTCTGCCTCCCGCTCGTTGTCACGGCTGAAGCTGAGGAAGAGCAGTTGCATTCCCTGCATGGCTTGCTCTGCATAGGTTGCCAGCTTCTCAGATGCAATCATGCCGCCGATGAGCAGCAGGGTCCCCAGCTGCTGTTTGGTCTGCTGACTGACGGAGTGCCGGGCGGTGATGTGCCCCATTTCGTGCCCAAGTATGCCTATAAGCTCCGCCTCGCTGGTCAGCTGGGCAATGATACCCCTTGTAAGGTAGATGAAACCGCCCGGCACTGCAAAGGCGTTCACCACAGGCGAGTCAACCACCTTGATATGATATTCAAGGTTGGGTCTGTGAGAGAGCTTACCCATCTCAGTGCCCCTGGCCTGGACGAAGGCCTGTAGCTCAGGGTCATCATACACACCGAATGAGGCCAGAACCTGCGGGTCATAGGAGACCCCGAGTGCTACCTCCTGCGCTTCATTCATGAACATGATCTGTCTCTTCCCGGTGACGGGGTTAACCGCACATGATATTACGAGCAGGATGGCTGCTGTAAGAAGGACGGCATTGAACAGGATTCTTTTTGTCTTCATTGTTTGAATTATTATTGTACACAATGAACAGTTCATGTTTAGGGCAAGATGAGCAAAGGAGGACTTCCAAATTTAGTAAAAACTGATCACAAAACAAAGGCCGTACCTGAAGGAGCGCGACCTTTATTTACACCATATGAAATTTACTTTCGGAAGATCCTGTCAAAGATTGAGCGTCTCCGTTTGCCCGCCTTATGGTAGTCTATCACGTCTTCCCTGAACAGGTCGATAAGTTTGTCAAAGTAGCTCTTCTCCCGGAAGTCGGGGCAGTCCATGGCATCAGCCATCTCAGGGGGCAATACCGGAAAGGGATTATTGATCAGCTTCATCAGTTCGGTGTTGGTCTCTGCCTCCTTGAGTGTCAGCGCCACCAGTGGGAGAGCCAGCGCGCTTCCCGATCCGTTTCTGCCGCTGTTGAAATGGATTGAAGGGGTAGAGGCTCCGACCCTGCTGACGATCACCAGTCCGGGGTTGAAGGCAGCAAACCAGGCGTCAGCGTAATTTTGAGAGGTGCCTGTCTTCCCTGCAAGCGGTATTTTCACGCCGTAGACACTGTGCACTGATGCACCTGTTCCCTCCCTGATGGCTTTCTGCAGTATGGCGCCCATAAGCAATCCTGTGTTTTCTGACAATATTCTCTCACCCCGGAGAGTAGGCGTACTCTGCCATAGTACCCTGCCGTCCGGGGCCTTTATCGATTCAATGCAATAAGGTGTGACCAGGAAACCACCGTTGGCAAAAGATGCATAAGCCACCGCCACCTCCAGGATACTGGCTTCGGCTGTTCCCATGGCAAGAGACGGTGTATTAACCAGCGTGAATNNATCTTTTCCCATATTCTGTTAACCTTTTCAAATCCGATCAGCAGGTAGAGGCTGAAGGTGGGGATATTCATGGACTGTGACAGTGCACCGGCAAGAGAATACTTGCCTCCGTAAGAGTGGTTGTAGTTCTCAGGACTCCAGTCGCTGAAGCCTGCCAGTGTGACCGAATCATTGTCGAGGTACTGGCAGGGCTCCATCCCGTCGTCGAGTGCTGCTGCAAAGATGAACGGTTTGAAGACTGAGGCCAGTTGCCGGCGAGCAAGGATCTGGTCGTAGGGCTGAGTTGCGAAATCTATTCCGCCTGCCCAAGCAATGACAGCGCCGGTGGCGGGATCAAGGGCCAGCAAACCGGCTTGCAGGGTGGTCACCATCTGCCGCAGACTGTCAGGAATATCTTTTAGTGATCTCTTACCCGCCGAGGTGCTGTACTGCTCGTCAAGCCTCTTCTGCATCGTCGTCAGGTGCGTCTCAAAAGCCTCTCCTGCAGCCTGCTGAAGTGAAAGCCTAAGGGTGGTGTTGATAATAAGGCCATCTCTCTCAATATCCCAGTCTTTTCCGCGGTAAGCGGATATTTCCCTGATAATACGGTCTGCCTCCCCCCTGACCCTGACCATAAAATAGTCTGCCGGGCCGGCAATGTCTGCCTTGTTATATTTGAGCTGCAGGGGCAGGGCGCAGAGCGAATCTGCAGCCTCCCCGTCAAGGTAACCGTATTTCTCCATCTGGTTCAGCACAACGTTCCTTCTCTTCAGGGCATTTTCAGGATAGAGGCGCGGGTTAAATGAGGTGTTCGCCTTTAGCATACCGATCAGGACGGCAGCCTCTTCAACACTGAGCTCGACGGTATTTTTGCTGAAATACCGTCGCGAGGCGGCCTCTATCCCGAAAATATTCTCGCCGAAAGAGACCGTGTTCAGGTAAAGAGTCAGGATTTCCTCCTTGGAGTATACTTTTTCTATACGCCGGGCCAGCAACGCCTCTTTGGTCTTGTTCAGGAACAGGGAGAGAAGCATATAATCCTTTCTTCCATACATGTTCTTAGCCAACTGCTGGGTGATGGTGCTGCCACCACCGGAACTCTGGTCGCTGAATAATATGGTTTTGAAAAAAACCCTGAAGAGACTCCTTGTATCAATCCCTGAATGTTCATAGAACCGGGCATCCTCCGTTGCCACAAGCGCCTCGGTCAGGTGACGGGGAATCTGGTCAAAGGCTATCTCGGTCCGGTTCTCGGAATAGAACTTGCCGATCAGGTCCTCCTCGGCCGAAAGGACAACCGAAGCCCTTGAATTTTTAAAGTCAAGCAGAGCTTTTTTGCCGGGCAGCCGTCCGTATACGCCTCCGTAAACGGAGGTAATAAAGAATATCGGGATGAATACAACGACCGCAGCAACTGCAATAATTATTTTCCATCTCTTTTTCATCGGCGTTAGTCCCTTGTAGTTTTTAAACGGAACATAATCTCAATTGGTTAAATGATCCGGCTGCAAAAAGAGCATGTCGGGAAAATGCAAAATTAACTTAAATTGGGGGTAAAATTTACATTATGCTTTTATCCGGTCAAACATCTTGCGGCAAATGACATCGGAAGGCAAAATTATATACAGGATAAAGGTCACTGGCATGGTTCAGGGCGTGGGCTACCGATGGAGCGCTGCCCGTGAAGCATGGAGGAGGGATATTACAGGTTACGTGAAGAATCTCCCTGACGGAAGCGTCTTTATCGAAGCCGAGGGCATAAGGGAGGAGCTTGCAAGCTTTGCAGCCTGGTGCAGGAAGGGACCCGGGGTCGGATTTGTCGACTCTGTAAGGGTAACCGAACACCCGCCGGCCGGTCATGCCGAATTCACCATAGAACGCTGACTTGAAGGGATTTCATCCGGGCGCCTGATGCAGGTCTCCGTGCGTCGGGCGCCGGATGCAGGACGCATACCTGAGGAGCCTTGAATCTTACCCGCTCCGGCGGAAAATATCCTGAGGGATTTAGTTGACTTCTGCTATTTTTTTGCATATCTTCGTTTTTCGTCTGTTGGTCAAAGTTAGTCAGGTGAACATCAAAATTGCTTAGGTGTTATAATGAACAGTCAATATCTTCGCTGTGTTGATTTCTGTGAACAGGATCTTGTTTAATAAGATTGGCACAGGAATTGCGTTGCGAGGATATCAAAATAGGTAATGAATAAGGAAACCATCGGATTGAATCCAGAGGTAATTAAAGATCAGGCTATTTTTAAGCCGGCCCAGAGGAAGTTGTCATTGAGGGACAGCGGGCTGATTCATCTTTTTGATGAACTTGATCTTGAAGTACGTCAGAGTCTGATAGATTACCTTGACCGGATGGGGCTCATCAAGGAGTCAGGCATGCTGGTTATTCCTTCATCACGTCATTATTTTTATGATGCTGAGGATATGAAGGGCATACGGACCGTCATCACACTCAGGCAGCTTAACCATGTCAGGGAGGTCCGGGATTTCCTGAAACAGATAAAGTCACTGCTCCCTGACAATAGTAATTATATTGGTTGTTTCGTTGACAACAAGGCTCAGAATGGTTTCTCCGACAAATACAACAATCTGCCCAGGCAGGAGTCAGAGAAGGCTGAAGCATATGAGAATGGCATTGAGTCAAGGATTCCTTTCATCAACAGGATGTACAGCTTCATTGACTCGAAGACCAACCGTTACCTCACAAAGAGAACCGTGACAAATCTCCTTAGTGAAGTTGGCCTTGAGCTCGTAGGTATGAATGAGTTGAACGGACTGATCTACTTCCATACCCGTAAGAACAAGCCGGCTGCCTAGCCACAAGAGCTTTTTACACCCAAAACCACTACACTTATCTGTTTGCTTTTACAGCGTAATGGCTTCGATGAGCCAACCATCGACATTGTAATCCTCCCTCAGGGTGATTTAGCTGTAACCATATCATTAAAAAAAGGAGGTGCAGTTTGCCGCACCTCCTGACAGAAATAAAAAACAGAATTTTGAATAACAGAAACTTTTTCAGTCCTTACCTCATGCTTGAAGGGTATGCTGTGTTTTTTCAGTCTTGTTGATATCAGAAGACCTGCATTGGTCTCCGGAGGGTCGCAAGTTAAAGCTATAGGATAAAGAAGGAATTAAATCCGTATTAAATTCCAATTAAAATATACCGGGGTGGCACCGGATTAAAACCTGTCTGAGTGGGATCTGACTTACACCTGACTGGGTGGCGCTGGCGGCAGTGATATGGTAATTTCCGTGCCAGCGTCAGGCTTTGACACAACATTAATTTCTCCCTGGTGTATGTCAATTATTTTTTTTGCAAGAGACAAGCCTATGCCGTGACCTTTGATACTTCCCGCCACAGTGCCGCGGTAAAAAGGTTCAAAGATCCGCTCGATGTCGGTTTCAGCAATACCAGGCCCCCTGTCTTTGAATTTGATTGAAAGCCTGTTGTCAGAGAAACTAAGATCTACGTCAACCGACTTGTCAGGGGAGTATTTGCACCCGTTTTCCATTATGTTAGTTACCGCGGAACGCAATAACTGGTCATCACCCAGAACCATCATGTTCTCCATATCAGAGATGGTTTCATCAAGGGATATTGTTATGATGTATCCCCTTTCATACCTGATCAGTTCGTCTCGCGACTGCCAGAGGATTTCATCGATCCTGACTTCGCGGAAGCTGGTCTTTGCGCTTTCAGAACTTGCATGTGCCATCAGCAGGAGCCTGTCTATAAGCCTGTTGAGATTTTTGATGTCCTTACGTACGGCAACAGTTGCATCCCGATACTCTTCTGTTGAGCGCTCTTTCATCAGCAGAACATCAAACTGACCTGTAATGGCTGTCAGCGGGGTGCGGAGCTCATGCGATGCGTTTGAGATAAAGTCCTTCTGCACTGCAAAGGCAGTCTCAAGCCTGTCAAGCAT
>DCSU01000102.1:23379-30038 GCA_002325785.1 Bacteroidales bacterium UBA1458
AGACTTGTAATTGATATCTCCTCAACTCTCCCCACAACCCTGGAGATGGGAGAGAAAGCCCGGGCTGCCAGAAGCCATCCGGCAGGGTAATAAAGCAGAAGGAAGAGACCGTTCAAAAGAAGAAGTACCGTACTGAGATTCTTCTGCTTATCTACTCCAAAGATATCCCTTGCGGCAGAGAGTACCACAAACCTGTCTGCCTCTTCGGCAAAAAGTACTCCCATCAGCTCATACCTGCCGCTGCGTGTCCTGACTTTGCCATAGATTCTTATCCTGTCAAGAAGTGCCTCATCATACAATATAACATTGCGGGTATCAGTCGTATAGACGACATTATTATTATTATCGAGAATGATTATTTTTTCATCGGGCAGACTGACCGGATTGTCCTCTTCGATCTTTCTGAGCAGCTCCGCATCTATTTCCTCAAGCTCAATCAACATCCTGGCAGTACTGTTCGCCCTGCTCTCCAGTCTCTGGAAGAAGTCATCACGCCGGTACCTTGCCGATGAAACATAAACGGTTACGGAAAAAAGCACCATTATGATTCCTGCCATAAGGAAGAACTGCAGCGTTAGTTTCTGTCGTATTTTCATTACTGATCAGTGAAGATATAACCCAGGCCGATCCTGGTATGTATCAGTTTTGGTTCAAAATCCCTGTCGATCTTTTTCCGGAGGATATTGACATAGACCTCAACAACATTGGTGCCTGTATTATAGGTTATCTCCCAGACCTTCTCAGATATATCGACACGTGACAGTACCCTGCCCTTATTACGCATAAAGTATTCAAGAAGTGCAAATTCTTTGGCCGTAAGTTCAATAACACGGCCTCCACGTATTGCTACCATCCTGCGGAGATCCAGTTCAAGATCCGCCACCTTCAGTGATTCGGACTGAGGTGACGCAGCTGTTTTCCTTTTAAGCAACGATTTGATCCTTGCCAGCAATTCGGGGAAATCGAAAGGCTTAACAAGATAGTCATCGGCTCCGGCATCAAACCCGGTAACCTTGTCGGCTGTGGTGCCAAGAGCGGTAAGCATCAGGACAGGAAGATCCGGATTCCCTGATTTGATGCTTTTGCACACCTCAATTCCACTTTTCCCGGGTATTATCAGGTCAAGAATCACCAGGTCATTGCCAGGCTCCAAAGCACTCTTTTCTCCTGACAGTCCGTCATAGGCCACCTCAGTCTGATAGCCTTTCTCCTCAAGCCCTTCCTTGATGAAGGAGGCTACCCTGGGTTCATCTTCAATTATTATAATTTTCATTACGGGTGCCAGTTATTATTTCTGCTCTTTTGAATTTTATACTTATCAAAATTAGGAAAACTATTTCACTGAGGAATTTTATATTGTATTCAGCCACCGGGATGCCATCAGGCCGGTGTGAACAAATTCTGCGTATCACCCTTATTGAACAACCTCAGAAATATGTTTAACAGCATCTTTTTTATGTTCCTTAATCAAAAGCACTATTTTAAAGAGTTTTTGTGAAATCAGGCATATTACATAATGAAAGCACGTGATCTTGAATGGTGGATAGTGGTTTTACTCGGCTTAATTGCCTTTGTATTGGCATTCAGAGGGTTTAATTTGCTTTTTATTGAGACGGAAACTTACAGGAGTGTTCCGGACCTGGTTTACCAGTCGATTAAGATATTCGGGATGGACTTCCCTGATGAGTATTCATCACCTCTCCCGTGGCAACTTGAGACCGCTCGCTGGTTAGCACCTGCCCTGGTAGTATACACTGCAATAAAGGCAATACTGTATTTGATCCGCCGTGAAATAAAATCAGCTTTTGTCAAATATTATCGTAACCATATCATTATTGTTGGCCTGAATGACTGGTCACGGCAGCTTGTCAGCGACCTGCTTGATCACAGAGAAAAGGTTGTGGTTGTTGGCGAAATAGCTTATGAGAGAAAATTGGATCCTGTTGAAAGGAAGGGGGCTATACTGGTTGAGGGGGATCTGTCATCGAAGGGCTTTTTACGCCGTATCGGAGCTGTAAGAGCAAAGTATTTTGTGTTTATCAGTGAAAATGATGAGAAAAATATTGAAAATGCCCTGACGGTGCATAGTTATCCTGGAAAGAAAGCACACTGCAGGAAACAGACGCTCTATACGCATGTATCAGATGACTTCAGACTAGATGAGATCAGTGGCCTTCGCCTGCTCGAGGATCATCAGATACAACAGACAGCCGGTAAAAACTGTGAGCTAAGAATTTTCTCAGCATATGAGAGAGCTTCACGCATTATTTTCAATAAATATTCACCGGATATCTTCACCAGGGTTACATCACCGGATGGCCCGCCGGTCAGAATAGCCATCATAGGGTCTGGCAGCCTGGCCCAGAGCTTTATTTTACGTGTTGCCAGGCTGGGACATTATGCAAACCTCAGAAAAACTCATGTCACACTTTTTCAGGATGGAAAAGCCATGCTGGAAAGGTTGGAGCTCAGCTTCAGACGGATCAGAGACTTCATTGACATAGAGCTGGTTGATACTGCTCCTGACCTTTTTGACGGTGATAAATTTGGGAGGCTGAATTTTGAAATTCCGTTCTCTGCGGTTTATCTTCTTTGCGATAATGACGTCGTTGCCACAGGCATTCTGAACAAACTTTCCAGAATTGATTCACCTGAAAGAATAAACGTCGTTGTGACAGTTAATAATCCTGACAGCTTGTTAAGCAAGAGAGTTTCAGGAAGGCAATTTGAGAATATTGAGCTCCATAAATTCAGTGTTACGGATGAGACATTCACAAGTGAAAGCCTGATATCTGAAACAATGGATAAGCTGGCAAAGGTGGTCCATGATGATTATCTCAGCAAGCTTAAAGCCATTGATCCGGCCAGGGAGTCACACAGGCCATGGGATTTACTGCCCCCGGATTTCAAGAACCAGAACCGCGAACAGGCCGATCATATTCTGGTTAAACTGCGGGCGCTGGGATATGATCTCGGGAACAGTACTTCAACTGTAATGATACCTGATGAAAAAGTCGAATTGCTTTCGCAGATGGAGCATAAAAGATGGTGGGCATTCATGGCACTCAACGGATGGGTCAATGGTGAAAAGCGTGATGACCGTATGAGAAGACATACCGATCTTAAGCCTTTCGCGGAACTTCCTGAAGAAACAAAACAATATGACAGGAATGCAGTACTGAATATTCCCGTTCTCATTGAAAAATATATTTCGTCAAACAATTGAAGATAAGGATATTGTTTGTACTTAATTGTCTTATTCATTATTTGACCTATTATATCGGCTCTCAGGGAAAATCTATTTTTTGAATGGACAAGCAATTTAAGAAACGCCACATAAGGGTCTTTATCTCCTCAACCTTCAGGGATATGCAGGAAGAAAGGGACCTGTTGGTGAAGAGGATTTTCCCCGAGCTGAGAAAGAGATGCAGGCAGCGTGAAGTGGAATTTACCGAGGTGGACCTTCGCTGGGGCGTCACCGAGGAGCAGGCTGAGAGGGGAGAAGCCCTTCCCATCTGTCTCAGGGAAATTGAAAATACTCGACCCTATTTCATATGCCTGTTGGGCGACAGATACGGCTGGGTCCCTCCCGGGGAAATGATAGGACCCGAACTCATTGATTTACAGCCATGGCTTGCAGAACACAGAGAAAAGAGTGTTACTGAGCTGGAGATAATACACGGTGTATTGGCCAATCCGAAGATGAATGACCGGGCGTTCTTTTATTTCCGTGATCACTCGTACGCAGAAAAGGTGGACAGGGCAAGAGTCAGTGACTTCATTGAAACTGATCCCGGTCAGATCAGAAAGCTGAACCGGCTGAAACAGAAGATACATGACTCGGGCTGCAAGGTCAGGGAAAACTATAGCGATCCTCATGAGGCTGCGGCACTAGTCCTGGAAGATCTTTGGAGCGTTATTGACAAAGAGTTTCCTGAAGGCTCAAAGCCGGAACCTCTTGACCGTGAGTTAACCGAACATGAACAATACGCCGATACCAGGAGACGTGTCTATATTGGGAGGGAGGAGTATTTCCTGAAGCTTGATGAGCACGTAAGCAGCAAGAACCCGCCCCTGGTGATTACAGGAGAATCAGGGTCCGGCAAGAGCGCCCTTGTTGCCAACTGGGTAGAGCGCTACCGCCGGCACCATCCGGATGCATTCATTATTCAGCATTATGCAGGCAGTTCGCCCCGGAGTGCAAATCATATCATGATCATTAAAAGGATCATCCAGGAAATCAGCCGAAGATTTCTGCTTACGGTTGAAATGCCTGCCGAACCCGGGGAGTTGAAAAAGGCATTCCCGCAGTGGTTGAAAATGGCTGCACAGAGAGGTGGAATGATCCTCGTACTGGATGGGCTTGACCAGATAGAAGATACAGACAATGCACTTGAACTGTACTGGCTCCCCACAACATTCCCTGATTCAATAAGGGTAATAATCTCTGCACTCCCGGGCAAAGTAATGGATGTGCTGAAGAAAAGAGGATGGCCTCAATTCAGTGTTAATCCGCTCAGGGAGGATGAGAGGAGCAGGTTAATAAACGGATATCTCTCGCGGTACAGGAAATCCCTGGATGAGAAACAGCTTAATACCCTTGCCCGGTCAAAACAGACAGGCAATCCCCTGTTTCTCAAAGTTCTCCTTGACGAACTGAGGGTCTTCGGCATCTATGAGCAGTTGAATGAGCTTATGATTGATTACCTCAACGCGGAGGATCCTGCCCGTCTGTATGGTAAAATACTGGTACGGCTTGAGAAAGATTATGAGAAGACATGTCCGGGACTAGTCCGCGATGCTCTTTCTCTTCTATGGGCATCGCGCAGAGGTCTTTCGGAGGCTGAACTGCTTGATATGATGGGCGTTGATGGCGATCCGCTTCCGCAAGCCGTATGGTCTCCATTATTCCTGGCAATAGAGGAGTCGCTTATAATGAGGGAAGGGCTGCTGAATTTCTTTCACACCTACCTCAGGGAGGCCGTATATGCCAGGTACATCCGCAACGCTGATAGTGAAACCTTTTTGCATAAAGAGATCGCGGACTATTTTATCAGGAATGAAACAGATTATCGGAAAGCTGATGAACTGCCATGGCAGCTTACGCAGACGCACGACTGGGAAAAGCTGGCCGATGCGATGCGTGATCCGGGATTGCTAACCGAAATATGGGACAGGAACGAATATGAAGCAAAAGAATACTGGACCCTGATAGAACAAAATACAGGAATATCACCTGCCGTTGCATTCAGGGAGCTGGTTGAAGAGTCCGGGGAATATGAGCCCGGCACATATGCCGTCACCAATCTGCTCAATGATCTAGGCTATGTTGAAGAAGCCTTTAAACTCCTCAACTATATGGCCGGGCAGCTGGATGAGGAATCCGGACTTATTCGTATCATACGGAATAAGCAGGCTACTATACTTCGCGACTGGGGCCGGATTGACGAGGCTATGACCATGTACAGGAAGAATGAAGAGGATGCAAGAAAAGAGGGAAATGAATCCGATATGCAAACGAGCCTTAGCAATCAGGCTTTATTGCTGGGAATGCAGGGCCGGCTTGAAGAAGCATTCGGACAGTACAGGGAACTGGAGAAGAAAGCCAGGATCTCAGGAGACAAATACCAGCTCGCGGTTGCGCTGACCAACGAGGGACGTATACTTCATGACTTCGGAAGGTCAGATGAAGCACTGGGTGTGCTTAACGAAGCAGAACAGCTTGTCAGAGAGCTTGGTTACAGGGATGAAGTAAACCTTATACACCAGAACAAAGCTGCTATTTTGAAAGATCTCGGGAAAACGGAGGAAGCTTTTACTCTGCTGCAGCAGGCAGAGCGGTCACATAGACAGACGGGTGACAGGGAAGGACTGGCAATAAACCTGACTGCCCAGGCAAATTTGTTAGAAAAAGAGGGAAAGCTTGAAAAGGCACTCGATTACTTCAAGCGATCCGAGGAATTGTTCAGGCAACTGGGCAACAGGGCTAATCTGAGTATAAATCTCGCATGCCAGGCGAAAATAACCAATGAGCTCGGAGGAAGAAATAAAGCCATGGAGGTGTACCGGGAGGCTGAAGAGGTGTTCAGGGAACTGGGTGACCGGGACAGCCTGGCAGTATGCCTGAAGGATCAGGGGCTGCTTCTGTTCGATATGAATAAATTGGAAGAGGCACTGGGATTGTTCAGGGAGAGTGAACGGTTATTCAGGGAGATCGGCAATATTTTTGACCTCAGATTTATATTGTCAGGTCTTGTTCTGCTCCTGAAGGAGATGAACCGGGAGGAAGAGCTTCCTGATATGTATAAGGAGCTTGAAGAACTGTGTAGTAAAATGGGTGAAACAGATGCACTGCTTGAGCACCTGGGAGAGCATGCTGAGCTGATGAACAGGCTTGAGAGACATGCAGAGGCACTTCAGCTCTTTCAGCAACAGGAGGAGTTAATAAGGAATACGGATAATACAAAGAGCCTGGGTCCTAACCTGGGTAACCAGGGACTGACACTGAGCAGTATGGACCGATTTGAGGAGGCAGTAGGGCTTCATGTCATGTCGGGCGAAGTCTTTGAAGAACAGGGCAATATGATAGGGCTTAGTATAAGTTATGCTAACCGGGGACTATTATACAGGGAGTTGGGACAGCATAAAAATGCTCTCAT
>DCSU01000102.1:30046-33428 GCA_002325785.1 Bacteroidales bacterium UBA1458
AGAAGCCTCGGTTATCAGGCGCTGGCACTGTATGAACTGAAGCAATACAAGCAGGCACTGAAGTTCTTCAGGGAACAGGAGCGGGTTGCAAAAAAAGAAAAAGCAGGCATCGCGGAAATATTCACCGGGGCCAGGGAAAACATTGAAAAAGAGATGAACAAATGAAACATGGAGATCTGAAAAATGCGTCCAGGTAAATCAGGGGCCCGTAAGCACTATATGTTCAATAGCCTGAAGACATACGCTGGCGACAGGGTCATCGCAGGTAAGTTCAGGGTAAGAAAGGTTTTTGACAAGAATGAAATAAGCTTTGTCAATACTGAGCTATGCTTTTACAATAAATTATTTGATGAGGAGGACTGGACTGCCCGTATCCGAATCAGTGCCGTAAAGGTTGCCGATGGAAAGCCATCTGAGGAGATCTGTGCCAGGGAAGAGGAGCGAAGTATTTCTAAAACAGAAAATACAATAGCCTACCATTACGGATGGGGAGAGGAAGAACGCGGAACATACTGGCAACCCGGAAGATACCGGTGGATTGCAGAAATTAACGGTGAGGAAGTGGGAACTGCGGAGTTCTTTATTCAGGACTTTGGCCTTGTGACTGAGAAAACCAATCCATATTTTGAGGTTCTCTCGCTGCGAACATACGAATCACCCAGGGGTGACCTGCCTGAGGAAGAAAGAAAATACCTTAAAACTTTCAGCGTGGCAGCCACAAGATTCATTATGGGAGAGCTCAGGTTCCGCAGTAAAATAGAAAATGAGTGGCTTTGTGAGTTATTCTTTAACTTCTATGATGATACCGGTCAGTGCATCGGCATGTCGGATACAATGCCCGTTATTAAGCCTGGTAAAGATGAAATCTTTGTGATCCCTTCCGGTATCGGTAGCGACGATGCAGGGGCATGGCTGAATGACAACTACCGGGTTGAAGTTGTATTCATGGACACTGTAGTGGCAGTTTTGCCCTTCGCAACAGGTAATCATGATGTTGAGCGTCCAGGGGATGGTGAGGGAATATTGAATGAGGAGGTATCTCAGCTATATGGTGCCCCCGGTACCGCGCCCAAAAAACCGAAGAAAAGCAAGAAGGTTCAGCCTCCGCCATCAGACCCACCGGAGCAGGTATCGGATAATCCTGATGTCGAAGAAAGCAATGTTGAGGAGATAATAATTGATGAACGGCCGCTGCAAGAAATATTGAACGAGCTGGACGGTCTTACCGGTCTTGATGAAGTAAAACTGAAAGTCAGGGAGTACGTAGATTATGTCAGTTTTCTTCAGTACAGGAAAGAAATGGGATTCACTGATGATGAAGAAGTTATCCTGCACAGTGTATTTACCGGAAATCCGGGCACAGGTAAGACCACCGTGGTTAAACTTCTCGGTAAGATATTTCATTCGATGGGTCTGCTTTCCAGGGGACATGTTCATACCGTTTCTGCAAGCGATCTTGTCTCGGAGTATATAAGGCAATCAGGCAAAAAGACAAGGGAGGCTATTGACAAGGCCAGAGGAGGCATCCTCTTCATTGATGAAGCCTATATGATGTTCAAGGAAAACGCTTCGGGCGACTTCGGTCCGGAAGCCGTGGCAGAGCTTATAACTGAGATGAGTGACGGCAATGGCGATATCGCTATAATGGTAGCCGGATATCCGGATGAGATGGAAAAATTACTGAACTCAAACCCCGGGCTGAAATCGAGATTCAAGCATCATTTTCATTTTGAAGATTATACTCCCGATGAGCTTTTGAATATTGCCCGGTATACTGCAGCGAAAAAGGGAGTGGAGATAAGCACTGAGGCAACAGAGAGACTGCAGAAGTTAATCACGGAAGCATACCGAAGGCGCGACCGTACCTTTGGCAACGGCCGTATGGTAAACGCCCTTATCGACGAAGCCAAGCTGAACCTGGGCATAAGAGTGGTAAAAAGGTATGAGTTTGAGCAACTTGACCGGAAGCTTCTATCATTGATCGAGCCCCAGGATATCGAGGACATCTCTGAATCATCTGCCGGGAAAAGGCTCTCACTGGAAATTGATGAGGAACTGCTTGAACTGGCCCTCAGTGAACTGAATGAGCTTACCGGGCTAAACAATATCAAGCAGGAAGTCAGTGATCTGGTCAGGCTTGCACGATATTATAAGGAGATAAACCGTGACCTGCTCAGGGCACTCTCAATGCACAGTGTCTTTACAGGTAGCCCTGGTACTGGCAAGACTACGGTGGCTCGAATCATGGGGAAAATCTATAAAGCTCTTGGATTGCTTGAGAGAGGCCATTTCACAGATGCTGACGGGAGCGCTCTGGTGGCCGGGTTTGTGGGTCAGACGGCACTGAAGACGAAGGACCTGGTTAAGAAAGCTATGGGTGGGGTTCTTTTTATAGATGAGGCATACTCAATAACCGACGGAGAACATAATGACTTCGGGAAACAGGCTGTTGCAGCCCTGATAAAGGAGATGGAAGACCAGCGTGGTAACTTCAGCCTGATAGTAGCCGGTTATACCCGTAACATGGAACACTTCATGCGTTCAAACCCCGGACTGGAATCGCGGTTTGATAATAAATTCGTCTTCAACGACTTCAGTGATGAAGATCTCTGGAAAATCCTTGAAGGTATGTACTGTAAAAGAGGTCTTACCCCTGATAAGGAGGCGGGAGAGCAGCTGAAGAAATATATACAATGGCTCTGCAGGACCAGGAACCAGTTCTTCGGTAATGCGAGGGTAATGAGAAAGATAGCTGACAGAACTATACGCAACCAGGAACTGAGAATGGCCGCTCTTGGCAGGAGTGAAAGAACCCCTGAAAAGACCAGCGTAATAACTCTCCAGGATGTAAAGGAGTTTACCGGCAGCACAACCAATAATGTAACGCCACTGGGCTTCAGAATCAATTCCGGGAATTAGCCTTGGGGAACCAGGTTCTGTTACCAATCATGCGGGCTTTTCCTGATGCAGGTGCCCTATGACTGTGTCATCATAGTTCACTCTCCTCCCTGTCAGCAGGTGGCAGGAACAGAGCGTTGAAAAGCAGCTTGTACGCTCCCTGCGTTGAAGCCCTGAACTGCGGGTTGAAACTGTAGAGAACAAGCTGTCCCTTCCCTTTCCTGAGCCATATCATTGCCGGCCTGTTCGCCATCAGCTCCTCCTTCTCGCAGTAACCGCTAAGCAGTATCTCCTTTTCGGAAAAATGTCCTATGACCCTGCGGTCCATATCAAACCTGGGAACGGTGGTTGTGAAAAGGGGATTGCCCCTGTAAAAGACGCCTGCTGATGCCGGCATACCGTATGTGAGCGGATGATCCTCCTTCAGCTCGAGGCGCACAAGGGACCCGGGGATACTGAGGCCATCCTTTCTTGCCTGGTCGGC
>DCSU01000102.1:33564-34010 GCA_002325785.1 Bacteroidales bacterium UBA1458
CCGTCAGATCCGGGCTTGCCGGTCATGAGCATGTTCTTCTGTGAGCTGGGGAAGATGATTATGTCATACTCTCCTTCGAGGTCTGCATCAGCGAATTCACCCGGACGGATAATCTTATATGGCAGGCTGTATGTGTCAAAGAGGTATCGGGTCCATCCTGCATCCATGTCGCTGAAATATGTCTCCACCAGGGCAATTCGCGGGATTGTGACCACTTTAGCAGGGAGGGTGCCTGCCCCGCCGGCGTAGACCGGCTCCGTGCAAGCCTCTTCTGCAATGGCGGCCAGGGTTGTGGCGTCACCGCCGCTGATAACGAAACTGCCTTTACCGAGAACTTTGCCTTCAATCTGCACTTCCTTATCAAGCCGACTCACTTTCATGCCTTTCCCGGCAGCCATGAAGGCAGCCATGAAGCTGCCGTTACTGGTGGAAGGGAAGACTGCAGG
>DCSU01000102.1:34045-34448 GCA_002325785.1 Bacteroidales bacterium UBA1458
GTGATCTCATATGATGTCAGTCCCCTGTGAAGTGGCAGCGACCAGCTTGTCACATCGTAAGGTCTGATCATCTCTCCGCCCGGGCTGTAGTGTCTGACAGGAAACTCCTGCTTCTCCATCACCTCCTTAACAAAAGCCCTGAAAGGCTGTGCCAGTGGATAGACAAAGTCGCCGGATTTAAGATTAATGCCGTCAAGGGTGTGATCTGCCGTAAGGCGGTAACCGTTGACACCATGCTCCCTCATCAGGTTGACGAAGCGGATCAGCTCGCTCTGGTCAGCCTGTGCGACAGGCACAACATAATAGTATGGCGGCTCGCTGCGGCCTCTCTCCACCTCCCTCCGGCAGATGTCATTCCTGAAGCGGAGGATGTCATCCCGGTGCAGGGAGGCAGTCTTTATGA
>DCSU01000049.1:0-133 GCA_002325785.1 Bacteroidales bacterium UBA1458
AGAGGGCATCTGCCGCGAGAACGGCACCCAGGCTCTATTTGCACTGGAGATGTATGACACCGACACCAGGGTAAATTATTCCACCCGGAAAACAAGTTTGAAAACTCCCCTGGGAAATATACCGGCGCTGGAG
>DCSU01000049.1:183-31037 GCA_002325785.1 Bacteroidales bacterium UBA1458
ATCAATAGTCTTCTCCGGCCACGGCATAAACCCTGTGGCAGCGGTGGCGGGAATGATAAACCGCAAGGATGCAGTGAAGGAGGTCAGCAAAAAGGCAGGACGTGTTTATGCAATCCGCCTTATCCCATACCGGATCAGGGTGACACGCGATTACTTCGTGAAGGGAACCGACAACTTCAAGGTGGCGAAACGACGCGCCCAGCTTGGGAAATGGGATGAGGCAGCCGAACTGTGGGAGAAGGAAACGGAAAACCCGAAGATGAAAATAGCAGGCAGAGCACATTACAATATGGCTATCATTAGTGAGATCAACGGCAATCTGGATGATGCTGTCGCATGGGCGCAGAAGGCTTATTCCGATTTCAGGAATAAACAGGGACTTCGTTATGTCCGCATCCTCGAGAACAGGAAATACAACGAGGATGTGTTGAGCTACCAGGAACAGAGATAAATCCATCCGGACCCGGTGTCCATGCCGGATCATTGCTCGTAATTTTTACCTTTACTTCTGAAAATTCCGAAGTTATGATCAGGATCATTCTTGCCATACTCCTTCTAAACCTCTGCTTTGTTATTTGCTCAGGTCAGGACCCCGATCCTTTAAAGTATGTCAACCCCTTCATCGGCACCGACCGCATGGGACATACCTACCCCGGCGCAACGGTACCCTTCGGGATGATCCAGCTGTCACCTGACACTGACACCATACCCTATGAAACAGAAGGCAGATACAATAAAGATGTCTATAAATACTGCGCCGGATACCAGTACAGTGACAACACCATCGTCGGATTCACCCATACCCATTTCAGCGGTACGGGCCACTCCGACCTCGGCGATATCCTGATTATGCCAACAACCGGAATCCTGCAGCTTAACCCCGGAACATCAGATGCCCCGGAAAAAGGATACAGGTCAGCCTTTACGCACAGCGATGAGAAAGCCTCTCCGGGCTATTATGCCGTGAAACTGGACGACAATGACATCCTCGCCGAGCTGACAGCAACGACGCGCACCGGTGTTCATCGCTACACTTTCAATCAGGGAGGTGACGCCCATATTATCCTTGATATGGTTCATGGAATTTACAATTATAATGATAAAAACGTATGGACATTCATCAGGGTTGAGAATGATACCCTGGTGACCGGTTACAGGCAGACCAGCGGATGGGCAAGAACAAGAACACTCTATTTTGCTCTTGCCTTCTCCAGGCCCATCGAATCGTACGGCTTTGTCAACGAAGAGCCGGCACAAGTGTACAGGGGATTCTGGCGCCGTTTCGACCAACGCCGGAATTTTCCTGAAGCAGCAGGGCGCAGCATAAAGGGCCATTTTGATTTTCTTACCCTGCCGGGAGACCAGATCAACGTGCGGGTGGCATTGTCTCCGGTAAGTACCGCAGGGGCAATTGAAAACATGAAGACCGAAGCACCCAACCCGGACTTCGATGAAACTCGCCGGAGGGCAGAAGAGATGTGGCGCAGCGAGCTCGGAAAAGTAAGTGTGACAATGATGAACGAGGAACAGACCGTCAGCTTCTATACGGCACTATACCATGCCTTCCTCTCTCCCACCATCTTTATGGACACCGATAAAAAGTACAGGGGTCTGGACCAGAATGATCATACAGCCGGCGCTTTCACCAACTATACGACCTTCTCGCTCTGGGACACCTATCGTGCTCTCCATCCGCTCTTCACCATCGTGCAGCAGGAACGTACCGCTGACATGGTAAACTCAATGCTGTCCCATTATGACCAGAGCGTGCACCACATGCTGCCGGTGTGGTCACACCACGCCAATGAGAACTGGTGCATGACAGGATACCACTCCGTACCGGTGATTGCTGATGCCATCGTTAAAGGTATCGGTGGATTTGACTACGCCAGGGCAACGGAGGCATGCGTTACCACAGCGCGTAATTGGTGGTACGACGGGCTCGAGGACTACGTGAGACTCGGATATGTGCCAGACGAAAGAACCGCATCATCAGTCTCGGTCACCCTCGAATATGCTTACGACGACTGGTGCATTGCACAAATTATCAATAAAATGTCCACAGAGCCGTTGCTCTCAAAGTATCCGGGGTTGGACTCAGAATTATATGTGGAATTTATCGACCGGTCACGCAATTACATGAATGTATGGGATGCGTCAACCGGGTTCATGCGCCCCAGGAAGGCAGACGGCAGCTTCAGGGATAAATTTGACGTGCTGAGCACCCACGGCCAGGGCTTCATAGAGGGAAATGCATGGAACTACAGTCTGTACGTTCCTCATGATCCGGTACATCTGATCTCAATTATGGGTGGCAAAAAGCGGTTCATTCAGCACCTCGACTCCCTCTTCACCATGCACCTGCCTGATGAGTTCTTCGCTGAGACGGAAGACATAACCCGTGAGGGCATCATTGGCAATTACGTACACGGCAACGAGCCGTCGCATCATGTACCATACCTTTATAATTACTCCGGAGTACCCCGGAAAACACAGTACTGGGTACGTCATATAATGGACACAAAATACCTGTCTGCTCCTGACGGACTGAGCGGCAACGACGACTGCGGGCAGATGAGCGCATGGTACATCTTTTCGGCACTCGGCTTTTACCCGGTCGCACCCGGCTCAGACAAATACGATCTGGGAAGCCCGCTGGTAAAAGATGCAACCATAAGACTGGAAAACGGTAACACATTTACCGTGTCAGCCCTAAACCAGGGGCCGGAGAATGTCTATGTGAAAAAGACCGAACTGAATGGCCTGAAGCTGGACCGCCAATACATCACCCATGACGAGATCATGAACGGAGGAAAACTGGTTTTTTACATGGCCAGATAGCAGTGAACTTTACAGTAGTCACGTTTATGTGTGTTAACTCCGCGCGTAATTCGCGCCGGGCCAGGTAGAATTGAGTTCATTCTGAGCCTGCCTGACTTATAAGGGCGAGATGTCTGCAGATCTGAAATTATTGATTCCTGAATGCCTCCGCTCCCCGGTCAAGCCAGTCGATGTAGGCCTGAATGTCAAAGTCGGTTCCCCGGGTCTCTATCAGAGGTTTGCCTGATGGGTCAACAATGGCATAGAGGGGAAGGGTGTTGGTGTTGAACATCGAGATCTCAATGTCTTCGTTCTTCTTACCCATTGTCTTTTTCTCCTTGCCGTCAACCTTCGACACAAATACTTCATTGTCAGGAAGCTTGGTCCGGTCGTCAACATATAGACCTACCAGAACAAAGTTTTCCCTTATCCTTCTCTGCACCTCAGGGTCTGACCATACACGTGCATCCATCTCCTTGCAGTTGGCGCAGGCATGACCTTTGAAATCGATAAGCACCGGCTTGTTAAGCTGTTTTGCGCATGCAAGGCCCTCCTCAAGGTCAAAGTAACCCTGCAGGCCATATTCAAAGTGAAGGAAATCGGAATACTTCGGAGTACCACAGATGGCTGAACCGCCGGTGGTTGTTACAACCGCTCCGCCTCCCCTGTTTTCAGTAATAGCCTTCAGGAGGTTGAATCCTGATGTCTCACGCGGAGGCAACAATGCCGATATGCGTGTAAGCGGCGCTCCGAAGAGACCCGGTACAAGATAGACGGCAAAGGTGAATGATGCAATTATAAGCACCAGGCGGAATACTCCTATGTGAGGTACGTCGCTGTCATGTGAGAACTTAATCTTACCCATGAGATAGAGACCCATCAGGAAGAAGAGAACAATCCATATCGCCAGGTAGATATCACGCGAGAGTATCCCCAATCCGTATACAGTGTCAACCACCGAGGCAAACTTAAGACTGAATGCCAGCATTATGAAGCCCAGTACCACCTTGACCGAGTTAAGCCATCCGCCCGATTTTGGCATCTTGTTCATCCATGATGGGAAGAGTGCGAAGAGGGTAAACGGCAGCGCAAAGGCAAGGCCGAATCCGAACATGCCAATCGTCGGACGCAATACATCACCCGAGGCAGCCTCTACCAGCAGGGCTCCCACGATGGGCCCTGTGCATGAGAATGAGACCAGAACCGTGGTCAGGCCAAGGAAAAAGGCAGCAAGAGCTCCTCCCCTGTCAACTTTGGAGTCAGAGGTACTGACCCATTTGGCGGGCATCACTATCTCAAAGGCACCGAAGAATGATGCGGCAAACACCAGGAATAGTGCAAAGAACAGCAGGTTTGGAATCCAGTGAGTGCTCAGTGTATTGGCAAAGCCTGCCCCAGCGCTTGTCAGGGAGACGATTATGCCTAATGATGAATAGAGCAGGATGATTGATAACCCGAATATAAGGGCCTTGCCAATGGCTGATCCTTTCTTACCCGATCCCTGGCTGAAGAACGCCACAGTCATGGGTATCATCGGGAATACACAGGGTGTCAGAACACCGGCCAGACCTGCCAGCATTGAAAGAAGGAAGAACTTCAGTAAACCCTTCTTCTCTTTCCCTGCCGGGATTTCTGTGGTTAATGACTGTTCGGCGGATTCAGTTGCTGCCTGTTGTATCGTGGTGTCTGCAGGAATATCAGCTGTAGTCAGTTGCGCAAATTCGGATGTCGTTTCTGCTGTAGCCAGGCCTGGCACCTCAGTTACCTTCTCACCAGGTGCAGTGGCAGGTACAGTGGCTCCGCCCTTCAGCACCAGGGCGAATTCAACATCCCTGGGCGACAGGCACTGTTTGTCATCACATGACATAAATGTGACATATCCTTTTACTGTCACCGGTGAACCTGTTACAGTTACCTTCTGACGAAACTCGGCCCTGTCGCTGTGCATGCCGATATTCATCGAGAAGCTGTTGTCATACTTAACCTCGGGTTTCGTAACCTCGACCGTCTTTCCGGTAAGGGTGAAACCGGCACCCGGTTCAAAGGTAAAGCTGGTGGGAATCGGTCCGCCCGGCTCAATATCCATAGCATATAGATGCCATTCCTTCTCCAGTTCGGCCGTCATCACCAGTTCAAATGTATTGTCTCCGGTCTTCTCGCTCCGGAAACTCCATGTGACAGGCTCAAGCACCTGCGATTTGAGGGTAACTGCTGAAAGGAGCAGTAACAGACCTGTTAACGTTTTTCTCATCATTCCAATTTCCTATAAAGACAACTATTGTGCTGTCAGGTACTACCAATAACCAATATTTTTATAATTAAGTTCGGTAAGGCCACAAAGAAAGAAACTTTTTTGCAAAATACGAGCACTCCCGACTTCCCGCCGCAGCATTACAAATATTTGACATTGAATGTTCTGTAGCTTAACTTTGATAATAACTAACGAAGATTAAAGGAGATAGTTATGAACAGGCATTTTATAAGGTTTCCGGACAAGGGCCTTGATGCCGACAGTGTGATTACGGAACTGAAGGCACACCGGTCAGGTGATGCATCATGGAGAAACGGCAGGATGTTCGGTTATATATATCATCCTGGCAACAGGGAGGCAAAAGCAATTGAACAGGCTTACCAGCTCTTTTTAAACGAGAATGCTCTCAATCCGTCACTCTTCTCCTCGCTCAGACACCTGGAAAACGAGGTCGTGGCCATGGTGGCCGATCTGCTGCATGCCGGCAACGGGTTTGCAGGCAACCTGACCACCGGGGGGTCGGAGAGCATCCTGGTGGCTGTCAAGACCGAACGTGACTGGGCCAGAAATCACAAACCGGAAAAACGTGAGCCGGAGATAATTGCACCTGTGACAATACATCCTGCGTTCTCCAAGGCTGCTGATATGACCGGCGTCAGGGCAAGGTATGCCCCGGTGAACGAGGACAAACGGGTTAACGTGGCGGAAGTGGAAAAACTGATCAACAGGAATACAATCGCGATCACGGCATCAGCACCCTGCTTCCCCTACGGGGTTATTGACCCTGTTGAAGAGCTTGCAGCCCTTGCACTGAAGCATGATCTGCTGTTTCATGTCGACAGCTGCCTGGGAGGACTGATGCTCGCGTTTATCGAAAGCCTCGGCTTTAAAGTTCCTCCCTTTGACTTCCGTGTCAGGGGCGTGACCTCAATATCGGCCGACGTGCACAAATACGGTTACTCCGCCAAGGGCGCTTCCGCCATAATCTATCATTCCCATGAGCTGAGGAAATTCCAGTATTTTGTCATAAGCAGCTGGCCGGGTGGACTTTATGGCTCTCCGACAATGCTCGGCACAAGATCAGGAGCTCCGATTGCGGCTGGATGGGCGGCACTTAAGACCATAGGGCGCGACGGCTACATGAAGATGGCAGAGGCTGTAATGAAAACAACACGTTTTATTCAGGAAGGAATTGAGTCGACGCCTGGCCTGAAAGTCATTGGGAAACCGGTAATGAGCGTCTTTTCATTCACATCCGACAGACATGATATATACCGCATCGGAGATGAGCTGTCGCGCAGGGGCTGGAACCTCGACAAACTGCAGTTCCCTCCGGCCCTGCATATGACAGTCTCATTTGACAATACGGGCCATGAGGGTGAGTTTCTTGAGGCCCTTAAGGAATCCGTTGCAGTGGTTGATGGACAAAAGATAAAGACCGCGTCGTCACATGTTCTTGCCTCCGTCGTTAAGGCACTCTCGAGGTTCCTGCCTGAAAAATGGTTCCGTAAGCTGTCAGCCCGGTTCACTGCAATTATGAACAGGGACGAAGGCGGCGGTGCAGCCACAGGGGCAGCTGCATACGGAATGATGGTGGCAATAGACAACCGCGAAAACGTTGATGAGATAATGCTTGACGTGCTTGATAAACTCTATACGGTTTAGCTTTGTTGACAGATCCATGTCACAGCAGAGAATCTAACACAAAATACCATGAATAAATTTTGATATTGCACTTTTTTGTCTTATCTTTGTTTATTCTTTGTTAAGAATCATTCTTATTTAATGGAATCTGAAGATTACAGAATAAAGTTAAGGGAGAGGGGCCTTAAGGTCACACCTCAGCGACTTGCAGTTTTTGAGGCAGTGGATGTGCTGCATGACCATCCGACAGCCGAGGAGGTAGGCCAGTTCATTAGGAAAAAGTACCCTGACATTGCAACAGGAACTGTCTATAAAACTCTTGAGACACTGGTTGAAAAGGATATTCTTAAAAGGGTTAAAACTGACCATGGATTGCTCCGGTATGATGCTGTGAAAGATCAGCATCACCACATCTACTGCACCCATTGTGACCGGATAGAGGATTATTATGACAGTGAACTTACAGAGATGATATACGACTATTTTGAAAAAAAACGGATTCCCGACTTTAAGATAGAGGATGTCAAGCTTCAGATTGTCGGAATGTATACTGACAAGAGGGACGGGGTGAGAAAAAAATGATAAGGCTTTTGCTCATATCAGGAGGCGCAATATCCCTTGCATTTGGAATTATCGGGATCTTCATCCCGGTGCTGCCCACAACTCCCTTTGTGCTGCTGTCCGCAGGCCTGTTCCTCAGGAGCTCACCAGCCCTGTACAATAAGGTCTTGAAGGGACGGATCACCTCGAGATATATGACCCGTGAAGCAGGCCGGAAAGCGGGGATTTCAGCCCTGATCATAATGTGGGCGATGATTTTACTGACAGTGTTTTACGCTGCAAACACTGCCTGGCTAAAAATCCTCCTTATAGCCATCGGGCTTACAGGAACGGTTTTTAAACTCATGTACTTTTTTGGCAAAAACCATAAACAGAATACAGACAATCATTAAAACACAACAAAATGGCACAAATCGGAAGATCAATTGTAAAGATGGATGTTGATGAATTACTCAACCTCCTGAACAAAGCCCTTGCAGACGAATGGCTGGCTTATTACCAGTACTGGATCGGGGCAAAAGTGGTAAAAGGACCGATGAAAGATGCGGTCATCGCTGAGCTCGATCTTCATGCAACGGAAGAGCTGTCACATGCTGTGCTGCTCACTACCAGGATAGTTCAGCTCGGAGGAACCCCGGTGATTTCTCCTGCTGACTGGATGAAAATAACCAACTGCGGTTATGATGCACCTATCGATCCTTATGTCGAAAAAGTGCTGGAACAGAATATTAAGGGAGAACAGTGCGCCATCAAGGTCTACAGCCATCTCCTCGACCTGACCCGGGAGGGCGACCCGGTAACTTACAACATCATCCTTACAATCCTGTCGCAGGAAGTTGAACATGAGGAGGATCTTGATGCACTCAGGGAGGACCTGGAACTGATGCTGGCGAGAAGGCAATAGTAAAATTAAGAATTAAGAATTGGAATCAAGTAATTTGTTATTAATCAATTAAATACATAATATGGAAAACACACAAGTAAATGCAATGCCGCGCATAGGCGACAAGGCACCGGAATTCAAAGCAGTAACAACGCAGGGCGAGATCAACTTCCCGGCCGACTACTCAGGCAGCTGGGTGATTCTCTTCAGCCATCCGGCTGACTTTACCCCCGTCTGCACCAGCGAGTTTATGACGTTTGCTTCAATGGAGGAGAAGTTCGCAAAAGCCAATACCAAGCTTGTAGGACTATCCGTTGACGGACTTTACAGCCACATTGCCTGGCTGCGCACAATTAAGGAGAAGATCGAGTACAAGGGAATGAAGGATGTGGAAGTGAAGTTCCCCCTCATTGAAGACATCACCATGGAAGTGGCCAAGAAGTATGGTATGATGATGCCGGGAGAGAGCAACACCAAGGCAGTGAGGGCTGTGTTCTTTATTGACCCCAAGGGTGTCATTCGCACCATCATTTATTATCCGCTCAGCCTGGGCCGCAACTTCCAGGAGCTCTACAGGGTGGTAGTAGGTCTTCAGACTGCTGATGCGTTCTCTGTTGCACTGCCGGCCGACTGGCAGCCGGGTGACGACGTCATCGTTCCCACGGCCGGATCATGCGGCGTAGCCAAGGAGCGTATGGAGAGCAAGGAGGAGATGAAATGCTACGACTGGTTCTTCTGCACCAAGAAGCTTGACAAGGAAAAGGTGCTCAGCACCATCCTGAAAAAATAATCATATTATCGATTAATTTCAAAGGCAGCGATACCCGGACCGGGTATCGCTGTTTTTTTCAGTACGATTGCAAGTGAACATTTTTTATTGAACGGCCTGAAGGTTCATTCTGGTTTCGGAAAGACTCATCCCATGCCAGCGCCTCCGCTGTGCTGCATGCCACAGAAGGTACTGACGGAACCGTCATGGCAGCTGCCTCTGACGGAAAGTGTTCCGAGAAGATTGACCTATAATGATACTCCTCCTTGCTCATTGGTGTATTCAGCGGGAACCTGTACCGGGCCGTTGCCATCATCTCATCGGTGACCTGGTGTGAGGCAAGCTCCCTCAGGGTGTCTATCCAGCTATATCCTACACCATCGGAAAACTGCTCCTTCTGTCGCCAGGCAATCTCTTCCGGCAGGTAATTCTCGAAAGCCTTGCGCAATATCCATTTCTCCATCCTGCCGTTGCCCGCCATCTTGTCTGACGGATTCAGTCTCATGGCCACATCGAGGAACTCCTTGTCGAGGAATGGCACCCTTCCTTCCACTCCCCAGGCAGCCAGAGACTTGTTCGCCCTGAGACAGTCGTAAAGGTGGAGCTTGCTTATCTTACGAACCGTCTCCTCGTGAAATTCGCGCGGTCCGGGAGCCTTGTGGAAATAGAGATAGCCCCCGAATATCTCATCGGCGCCCTCGCCTGAAAGTACCATCTTCACTCCCATCGATTTTATGACACGTGCCATCAGATACATCGGGGTGGAAGCCCTGACAGTTGTGACATCATATGTCTCGAGGTACCAGATTACATCACGAACGGCATCAAGGCCCTCCTGCACCGTAATATGAATCTCATGGTGGACCGTGCCTATATGATCTGCCACCTTGCGGGCGGCAGCCAGATCAGGCGACCCTTCCAAACCGATGGCAAAAGAGTGAAGCTGTGGCCACCATGCCTCAGCTGTGTCATCTGTTTCTATCCGGCGGGCAGCATACTTTTTTGCTATGGCTGAAATGACCGAGCTGTCGAGACCACCTGACAGAAGAACCCCATAGGGCACATCAGACATCAGCTGACGGTGCACCGCCTTCTCCAGCGCATCACGCAACTGATTAATGTCAGTGCTGTTTTCTGCTACGGCATCATAAGATATCCAGTCGCGGTTGTACCACCTTGTAAACTTACCGTCCTTGCTGTAGTAGTACTGTCCCGGCGGGAAAAGCTCAATCTTTTTGCATATTCCCTCAAGCGCCTTCAGCTCGGATGAGAAGTACAGGTTACCGTGGATGTCCCATCCCATGTAAAACGGGATTATCCCTATATGATCGCGTGCTGCCAGGTAGCAGTCATTTGCCTCGTCATATAGAACGAAGGCAAAAATGCCGTTTATCTCATCCAGGAAAGTGGTGCCCTTGTCAGCATAAAGAGCAAGGATGACCTCACAGTCAGACATTGTGGTAAAATCATATTTACCGTTGTAACGCTCCCTGATCTCCCGGTGATTGTATATCTCGCCGTTAACGCCGAGGATCAGCCGGCGGTCGCGACTGTAGAGGGGTTGACCTCCCGACTGCGGGTCAACTATTGAGAGCCGCTCGTGGGCTATGATTGCCTTCTCGCCGCAGTAGATGCCCGACCAGTCGGGACCGCGGTGCCGAAGTTTTTTAGACATCCCGAGAACCTGAGGCCGTAGCTCCTCCGCCACCACTTTCAAATCAAATACACCAACAACCCCGCACATGCTATAAATAATGATTTGTTAATTTAAGGGAGCAAAAATATCATTATTATCTATATACCGTATCTGTTGTTGATATTTTTTAGTCTTTTTGTTATTTACGTTAATATTCTAAATTCCCGTACGACTGAGGTCTGAAGGTCGAAAGGTCTGACGTCAAAAGGTTTTGCGGTCCTTAAGGACTGAAGCCTGAACTACTGCCTACTGCCTATTGCCTACTGCCTGATAAGACTGCCGTCCCGATCCGCCAGCCGGCGGATGCGGGATTGAGTCTCCTCCTGTGTCGGAGCCTCAAACTGCCGACTTCACTATTGCCTACCCTGCAATCTGGCTGCTTCGCTAAAATGATCCACCGGATCATTTCTTAACGCTCGCCCCTCTACTGCCTATTGCCTCTTATTATAACTATCAAAGAAATCATTCTCCTTATCATCCGTCAGAATAAATGCGGGCATATTTTTTACGACAATCTTCCTAACGGCCTCCATGCCAAGCTCTTCGAAATCGACCACCTCCACTGATATTATGTTTTCAGCTGCAAGAATGGCTGCCGGGCCTCCCACTGAACCCAGGTAGAAGCCCCCGTGCCTTTTGCAGGCGTCGATCACCTGCCTCGACCTGTTGCCCTTGGCCAGCATGACCATTGATCCGCCGAGGCTCTGGAACAGATCAACATAGCCGTCCATGCGCCCGGCGGTGGTGGGACCGAATGATCCGGAGGCCATACCCGCCGGCGTCTTGGCCGGGCCGGCATAGTAGACCGGATGGCTTTTGAAATATTCCGGCATAGGCTTGCCCTCATCGAGCATCTGTTTGATGCGCGCATGTGCCATGTCGCGCGCAACGATCAGTGTTCCGCTGAGGCTCAGCCTCGTCTTCACCGGGTACTTCGTCAGCTCAGCCAGTATCTCCTTCATGGGACGTTCAAGGTCTATCTGCACCGGCTTGTCGAGTTCAGGAGCCTTCTCAGGCATGAACCTCGCCGGATCAGTTTCAAGCTGCTCAAGGAAAATGCCTTCAGAAGTGATCTTTCCCTTTATGTTGCGGTCAGCGCTGCAGCTGACCCCTATGCCCACCGGACATGAGGCAGCGTGGCGTGGCAGGCGTATCACCCGCACGTCATGCACGAAGTACTTACCTCCGAACTGCGCTCCCACCCCATACTCCTGGCAGATGAGATCTATCTTCTCCTCCCACACCCTGTCGCGATATGCCCTGCCCGCACTGTTGCCCGAGTCAGGCAGATCATCTAAAAATCCGGCGGAGGCAAGCTTAACGGTCTTAAGGGTCATCTCCGCCGAGGTGCCTCCTATAACCACGGCCAGATGATATGGAGGACAGGCCGAGGTGCCAAGGTCCTCTATCTTCTCACGGATAAACTTACGAAGAGAGGCTTCATTGAGCAACGATTTCGACTGCTGGTAGAGGAAGGTCTTGTTAGCAGAGCCCCCTCCCTTGGCAATAAAAAGAAAACTGTATTCGCCACCCGGGCAAGCTGCAAGATCGATCTGTGCAGGCAGGTTGCTTCCGGTGTTTTTCTCCTCAAACATGGTAGTCGGAACTATCTGCGAATACCGAAGATTCTTTTCATTATAGGTTTCCCAAATTCCCTTGCTTAAATGCATGGCATCATCCGTGCCGGTAAAGACATCTTCCCCCTTCCATGCCATAACAATAGCCGTGCCGGTGTCCTGGCACCATGGCAGCTTGCCCTCTGCTGAAATCACGGTGTTGCGCAGCATCACCCACGCTACAAACCGGTCATTGTCAGTCGCCTCAGGATCCTTCAGTATATGTGCGAGCTTCTCAAGATGCGCAGTGCGCAGGTAAAAATTGACATCGATAAATGCCTGATTTGCCAGCAACCTGAGAGCCTCAGGCTGAACCTGAAGCACTCTCCTGCCGCAGCATTCCATCACCCTGACATGATCAGAAGTAAGCAGGCGGTACTTTGTCTCATCCTTCCCGTGCTGGAAGGGTTTTTCAAAGATGAATTCAGACATGGTATTTTTTGATTATGGTTGATACAGTATCAAATGTACTAAAAGGGAGGCAATAGAGGGCCGAGCGTATATAAAAAATCCGGTGGATTTTTTTAGCGAGGAGCCAGTTTGCAGGGGGGGCAGCAGTCTTAAGTCGGCAGTCGGCAGTTCGCAGTCAGCAGTCCTTTCAGGAAAGATCGCAGCTGGCAATAGTGCAGTTTATTATTTAGACTCAATATAAATAGTAGGAAATCCGAAAAATAATACAGCAGGCCGAAAACGTTTGAAATAACCAATACAACGCAAACGCCCGAAAAATCATGCTGTTGAAGCTCAAAAATGGTGTTGCGGAACCCGATTTTCGACTAATTTTGAGTAGGTTATAAGATTTGGGTAATAAAATTAACTGCTAACAGACTATGAACGTGATCTACAGGCGGAAGCCACAGCTCTCTTTCTGGCAGATATGGAACATGAGCTTCGGTTTTCTGGGCATCCAGTTTGGCTTTGCCCTCCAGAACGGCAATGTGAGCCGTATTTTTCAGACACTCGGTGCTGAGATTGATGACATACCCATTCTGTGGATCGCGGCTCCGGTGACAGGGTTGCTGGTACAACCGATCATCGGACACATGAGTGACCGTACATGGAACCGCCTCGGACGCCGCCGTCCCTATTTCCTTACCGGTGCCATACTGGCTTCCCTCGCCCTTGCAATAATCACCAACTCTCCCACCTGGATCTTCGCCACCGTGATGCTCTGGATCATGGATGCCTCCATCAACATCTCGATGGAGCCCTTCCGTGCATTCGTGGGCGACATGCTCTCATCCAAACAGCGAACCTCGGGGTTCGCCATGCAGAGCTTCTTCATAGGCATCGGTGCCGTGATTGGCAGCTTCCTGCCCTGGATGCTCGCAAACTGGTTCAATGTTCCGGAGGTTCCTGCCGAAGGACAGCTGATACCGTTCAATGTTAAGCTCTCATTTTACATCGGGGCAGCAGTGCTGCTGCTGGCTGTCCTCTGGACAATCATCCGCACAAAGGAGTACTCCCCGGCTGAACTCGAGGAGTTCGAAAAGGGGGAGAAAGTAGCTCGCGGAGAGACTCTGGAAGAACCCCTGGTTCAGGGCGCAGGACTCAGGGCGCAGGACCCGGAGCACACAAGGAGCAAAGCGACGCAGGCCCTCGAAAGCGGGAGAGCTCAGAGCTCAGAGCCACGTGCAACAGCCGGTGTGAATTTTTACCGGCCCGGCATCATCTGGCTTTCAATCGGACTTGTGCTGACAATCATCCTCTCAAGGGCCAATCTTGAGAAGGAACTCTACGTAGTCACCGGCGGTGTCGCTGTCTTCGGCCTCCTGCAAATCATTGCAGGCCTGCTAAAATCAGCAAACAAGGGTGGCAACGGCCTGAACAGCATCCTGACCGACCTCAGACACATGCCAACCACAATGGCTCAGCTGGCTGTAGTCCAGTTCTTTACATGGTTCGCTCTCTTCTCGCTCTGGATCTACACAACATCAGCCGTGACGTCCCGGATTTACGGCACCACTGATACAGCATCACTTGCATATAACGAAGGCGCCAACTGGGTGGGAGTGCTCTTCGGCGTCTACAACGGCTTCTCCGCCCTGGTGGCTTTCCTGCTGCCGGTACTGGCAAAAGCCACCTCGCGGAAACTAACACACGCCATCTGCCTCCTCGTGGGCGGTATTAGCCTTATGTCGATAAGCCTGATACACACGCCGGGAATGCTTGTCCTTCCTATGCTCGGCATCGGGCTTGCATGGGCAAGCATACTCTCAATGCCTTACGCCATCCTGACCGGATCACTGCCCCACAACAAGATGGGAATATACATGGGAATCTTCAACTTCTTCATTGTTATACCTCAGATTCTTGCCGCAAGCATACTTGGTAGCATGGTCAAGCATCTCTTCGACGGCAACACCATGCTCGCACTGGTGTCCGGAGGTATTTCAATGATCATTGCCGCACTGTCGGTAAAATTCGTAAAAGACCTTGACGACAAGAGATGACCATGGAGCTGAAAGGATGCATATTTGACCTCGACGGTGTTATAGTTGATACTGCAAAGTACCACTTCATGGCATGGCGCCGCCTGGCCAAGGAACTGGGATTCGTATTCACACTTGAGGATAATGAAGCGCTCAAGGGAGTAAGCCGTATGGCATCACTGGAGATCCTCCTCAGAACAGGCGGAGTGACAGTCACTGACAAGGAGAAAGAGCAACTGGCCGCCCGTAAGAACGGATGGTATGTAGAATTCATCTCCGGAATGACCCCCAATGAAATCCTGCCGGGATGTATCAGGCTGCTTAAGGCGCTCAGGAAGGAAGGCATACTGACCGCAATAGGATCGGCCAGCAGGAACGCAGGAACGATCCTCGACGGCATCAGGCTCAGAGAGATGTTCGACGTGATAGTCGACGGCAATAAGATAGATAAAGCCAAACCTGACCCTGAGGTGTTCCTTAAGGGAGCTGAAGAGATGGGCCTGGCTCCCTCATCCTGCGTAGTGTTTGAAGATGCTCAGGCAGGGATCGAAGCCGCCATAGCCGGAGGGATGAGATGCGTGGGAGTAGGAAATCCATACCTGCTCAGCAGGGCAGACATTGTCATCCCCGACCTTAGAAAAATTACAATCACACAATTGAGAAACCTATAGACTGTAATGACAGATTCACGATTTCAGTCCGATGAATGGAAGATCATCGAGACACGATTTGAACCTGAGAGGGGACGTGACTCAGAGAGCATCTTTGCCCTGGGTAACGGTATGATGGGACAAAGGGCCAACTTTGAGGAAACCTATTCAGGCGATACCCTTCAGGGAACATATGTGGCAGGCATTTACTACCCTGATAAAACCGTGGTTGGCTGGTGGAAAAACGGCTACCCCGAATACTTCGCCAAGGTGCCCAATGCCCCCTCTTGGACAGGCATCATTGTTCGCATCGATGGAGAGGAGCTTGACCTGGCGCAGTGCAGCATAAAGAGCTTCCGCAGGGAGCTTAACATGCAGGAAGGTGTGCTTACACGGTCATTCATGGCAGTGATGCCCTCGGGAAAGGTGGTAACGGTTAGCGCGAGAAGGTTCCTCTCAATGAGCGAATCCGAAAAAGCCGCCATAAGATACTCCCTTCAGATAACAGGCGGCAGCGGAAAACTGGAGATCATCCCATGGCTTAATGCTGATGTCCACAACGAAGATGCCAATTATGATGAGAAGTTCTGGGAGAACGAATCCGCAGAACATGACGGTACCAGAGCAGTAGTTGTTGCACAGACACGCAAAACGGCATTTGTCGTTGCCACTGCCATGGAGAACGTCTTCGCCCTTAACGGCAAGGCAGTCAAAGGAAAGACGGTCATTACCACAAATGATAAAACGGCTCACTGCGCCTTCATTGCCGACTATAAAGACGGCGACACGGTAGAGGTTACAAAATATGTGGCTGTCCTCTCCTCATTCAACCATCCTCCCGAAGGACTTGCAATGAAAGCTATGTCGGCCGCCGGAGAGGCAGTAAAAAAGGGATTTGATGTCATGCTCGCCGATCATAAGAAAGCATGGGATAAAATATGGGAACACGGAGACATTGTCATCAATGGTGATATCGCAGCACAGCAGGGCATAAGGTTTAACATCTTCCAGCTGAACCAGACCTATACCGGTGACGATCCCCGTCTCAATATCGGGCCCAAGGGATTTACCGGAGAGAAATACGGCGGCAGCACCTACTGGGATACTGAGGCGTTCGCATTCCCCTTTTACCTCAGTACCGCCGACACCCATGTTGCACGCAACCTGCTGTTATACAGGTATAAACATCTGGATAAAGCAATAGCAAATGCACAGAAACTGGGATTCACCGGGGGAGCAGCACTCTATCCTATGGTAACAATGAACGGAGAGGAGTGCCACAATGAGTGGGAGATCACTTTTGAGGAGATTCACCGCAACGGTGCCATCGCCTATGCAATATATAACTATATCAGGCACACCGGCGACCAGAAGTACCTGGCAGAGTACGGACTGGAGGTGCTCATAGCCCTCTCGCGCTTCTGGGCACAGCGCTGCAACTGGTCGCAGGAGAAGAACCAGTACGTCATCCTCGGTGTCACCGGCCCAAACGAGTATGAGAACAACGTAAACAACAACTGGTATACTAATACCCTGGCACGTTGGACGCTTAAATATACCTCCGATGCACTTGCATTGCTAAAGGCTGACAGTGAGGTAAGGTACAACTCGGTGGTGGCGCGCACCAGGCTTGACACCGAGTGTGAACTCAACCTGTGGAAAGAGATAATTAACAATATCTACCTGCCTGTTCATTATGACCTTGGCATTTTCCTGCAGCAGGATGGCTTCATGGACAAGATGCAACAGACCGTCAAAGACCTCAGTCCTGAAGAGAGACCCCTCAACCAGCACTGGTCGTGGGACCGTATCCTTCGCTCAGTGTTCATCAAGCAGGCTGATGTGCTTCAGGGCATATACTTCTTTGAGGAGGAGTTTGACGAGGAGACCATCAGGCGCAACTTCGACTTCTATGAACCGCGTTGCGTGCATGAATCATCCCTCTCGGCAAGTATCCACTCCGTGCTTGCCGCACGTCTTCACGACATCGAAAGAGCCTACCGGCTCTACCTGCGCACCGCGAGGCTTGACCTCGACGACTACAACATGGAGGTTAAAGACGGACTTCATATAACCAGTATGGCCGGCACCTGGCTCGCAATTGTGGAGGGCTTCGGCGGACTGAGAATCTCCGGTGACAGGGTACGGTTTAACCCTGTAATACCTGCTGCATGGAGTTCATACTCATTCATCATCAGGTACAGGAACAATCCGCTCAGGGTTGAGGTCAACGGCTCAGCCGTTAATGTGGTAAACCTCTCCCGGGCCGATATTCCGCTTGAGATATATGGCGAAAAGCACACCATCAAGCCCGGAGAAAAAATGAATTTCAAAAAATCATGATCAGACGCACACTTTGCTTCTCGGCCCTGCTGCTGCTTACGTTTATGCCTTCAGGAGCTCAGACAATTGAACATTTAGACCCGCCATCATGGTTCACAGGCATGAAGGAGAGTGCCTTGCAGCTGATGGTTTATGGAAAAGGGATCGGAGCATTTGAGGTCAAGACAGACTACCCCGGTGTTTCCGTGACCACGCTGATTCGCACAGAAAGCCCCAATTACCTTTTCGTAAACCTTGATATTTCCGCAGAAACAAGGCCCGGTACTGCCAGACTTACCTTCATAAACGGTAAAAAGCAGGTGACGCATGACTACCCGTTGTACAAGAGGCCTGCAGGACCGGCACGGGGATTCAACAGCTCAGACGTCATCTACCTGCTCATGCCCGACCGCTTTGCCAACGGCGACCCCTCCAATGACAACCTTGAAGGCATGACCGAGCAGGCCAACCGTAGTAATCCCGGCGGCAGGCATGGCGGTGACATGAAAGGAATAAATGACCATCTTGACTATCTCAAAGATCTGGGCGTCACCGGCATCTGGCTGAACCCATTCCTTGAAAACAACCAGCAGCGCTATTCCTATCACGGATATTCAACTACCGACTTCTACCGTTCCGATCCCCGGTATGGGTCAAATGACGAATTTAAAAAGCTTGTCTCAGATGCACACGACAGTGGGATGAAGGTTGTTATGGACATGATCTTCAATCATATAGGTTCCTTTCACTGGTGGATGAAAGACCTGCCTGCCAGGGACTGGATCCATCAGTTCGATGAGTTTACCCGCACCAACTACAGGGCTTCTACATATATGGACCCCTATGCATCAGAGCATGATAAGATGATAATGGAAAAGGGATGGTTTGACGTGACCATGCCCGACCTTAACCAGAGCAATCCTCTTGTTGAGACATACCTCATCCAGAACAGCCTCTGGTGGATCGCCTTCAGTGACCTTGACGGCATCCGAATGGACACATACCCCTATCCGCAGCCTGACATGATGGCCAGGTGGGCAAAGCGCGTTGAAGCGGAGTTCCCCGGGTTCTTCATAGTGGGAGAGGTATGGTATGACTACCCATCCCTGACCTCCTACTGGGCACTGAACAAGAAGAACAGCGATGGCTATCGCTCGAACCTCCCCTCATTGACAGATCTCCCGCTATGCTTCGCTACACATAAGGCATTTACCGAACCCGGAAACCCGACCGGCGGACTGTCTGAATTGTATAATCTCCTCGCACAGGACTTCCTCTATCCCGAGCCGTTCAGGAACGTGATCTTCCTTGATAACCATGACATGACCCGGTACTTTACCGAGACCGGCAAAAGCCTTGATGCCTATAAATTGGGGCTCAGCTATATCATGACAACCAGGGGTATACCCCAGCTCTATTACGGCACCGAGATTGTCATGGACGGCAATAAGAGCAGGGGTGACGGTTATCTGAGAGAAGACCTCCCCGGAGGCTGGCCCGGCGACACGAAAAACGTATTTACCGGAGCAGAGCTGACAGAGGTGGAAAAGGAAGCTCTTGACTTTACAAAAAAGGTCCTCAACTGGAGGAAAGGGAAAGAGGTCATCCATACCGGGAAGCTGAAACATTATATTCCGGTTGATGGTGTTTACGTCTACTTTCGCTATAACGGCAGCGAGAGTGTTATGGTGGCACTTAACAACAATGACACAGAGAATAAGACCGTACAGAAGTCAAAATACAGGGAATCACTCTCCGGCTTCACAAAGGGCTTCGATGTGATTTCCGGCAAAACAATTGATGACCTCACATCATTTAATATATCACCCAAAACTGCAATGATTATTGAACTAAAATAACCTGATCATGATGAAAGAGAACATTTTGAAGATCATCCTGCTTGTGGCTGCACTGGCCACTTTGGCTTTGGCATGCAAGCCCAGGGCGGCAGCTGTGATAGAGCCGCTGAAGACAACAGTGAAACATGCCGACTGGACCCGCAATATGGTCCTCTATGAGATCAATGTAAGACAATTCTCACAGGAAGGAACCTTTGCCGGTGTTGATAGCGCCCTGCCGCAGTTGAAGGAGCTGGGAGTGAACGTACTGTGGTTCATGCCTATCTATCCAATCGGTGTGCAGAACCGCAAGGGTGAGCTGGGAAGTTACTACTCCATAAGTGATTACGTGGGGGTTAACCCGGAGTTCGGTACCATCGACGACTTCAAAGCACTTGTTGCCAGGGCTCATGAGATGGGATTTCATGTGATCCTCGACTGGGTGGGCAACCACTCTGCATGGGATAATCCCCTTGCAACACAGTACCCCGAATGGTACGCAAAGGATTCAACAGGCAATTTTGTATCTCCCTTCGACTGGACCGACGTCATTCAGTTTGACTACACGGCTGAGCCTCTGTGGGATTATATGGTTGGAGCAATGAAATACTGGGTGGCTGAGGTTGGTGTCGACGGCTACAGATGTGATTTCCCGGGCCTGGTACCGGAGGAGTTCTGGTTCAGGGCCACCACCGAGCTCAATGCCGTCAGACCTGTTCTCATGCTTGCCGAGGATGAAGATCACTCTTATCTCCTTGAACGTGCCTTTGACATGAACTATGCATGGGCTCATCATCACCTGATGAATGCCGTGGCTGCAGACCAGCGCAGGCCCGCTGCCCTGGACAGCATCCTGCAATATGAGATGAGGCGCTATGATCCGGAGTCATACAGGCTGAGGTTCATGACCAATCACGACGAGAACTCGTGGAACGGCACCATTGACGAGAAGCTGGGTGATGCTCAGAAGGCCTTCGCAGCCTATCTGTTCACCGTCTCCGGTGTACCGCTTCTTTACAACGGACAGGAAGCCGACCTTGACAAGAGGCTCGAGTTCTTCAAGCGTGACCCCATTGAATGGAAGGAGACTGAGCTCCGCCCGTTCTACACGAAGCTTGTGCACCTGCGCACCTCTCACCCGGCTCTGCGACACGGTACAGAGGGCGGGTCTTACGAGACGCTGAAGACCAACCAGAAGAGTGTTTATGCATATAAGCGCGTCAAGGGAGATGATGAGGTTCTTGTCATTCTCAACCTGAGCAAGAGCCCTGTCACCGTTGCGCTGAAGGACGGTGCCACGGCAGGCACCTACAACGACCTCTTTACAGAGGCCGGGGTGGAGATAGCACAGGGACAGAAGATGCAGATGGAACCGTGGGGTTATATGGTACTGACAAAATAAAATCGCACTGGAAATAGCCTGCCTGAAGTCGGGAGTCAGCAGTCGGCAGTCGGCAAAAAAAGGTCCTCAGTCAGCCACATGACCGGGGACCTTTTTGCTTTCAGCCTGTAAAGGCTGCGACCTTAAGATAATTCGAAGCTCCGTACCCGGAGCTCTAATACCTGACCAGGCGCTTTACTGATGATGCCCTTCCCGCCGAGACCTTCAGGTAGTACACTCCTGCCGCAAGCCCCGCACCGTCAATAGTGACCTCATCTATCCCCGCCGGAACGACAATTACCCGCACTCTCGAACCATCAGATGAGAAGAGCTCTATGGTATGCGGCTGGTATATGTTATCACCGGTAAAGGTGACTTTTGCTCTTTCGGAAAACGGATTTGGGTATGCCCCGAATATCAACCCATCCTCCTTATCGTACGCAGGCTGGTCTTCAATGCCTGCAAGAAATGAAGGCCGGGTAACAAGCTTTGAGGTATATAACCTGTACTCTCCGGGAAAGAGGCTGATACTCTGTTGCTGGGTTGTTGAAGTAACATCTATTGATTCTCCGCTGAAGAACTCGTACCATTTGCCCGTTCTGGTAAAATTGCCGGTGAGGCTACCGGTGATCACATCAAAATTGCCTAAAACCACTGCATCCATGTCCGAATGCTCAATATTAACTCGTTTCAGCTTTCCGGTCTGATAGATTGAAAAGTTGTCAGAAGAGAATGCCTCATGGGTTTTCTTAAGCTCAATGAGGGCCATAAAATTGTCATATACATTTCTTCGGCCGGCAACTGAATAGAAATCCCACCTGATTGGCTTAGGCGCCAGCTTTTCATCACCTTCACCCCGCGGGTAGTCATATGCGAGCTCCTCAAACTGCCATATCATCTTGGGGCCCGGTATGGTGAAAAAGAAAGTTGCCGCCAGCTTAACTCTCTTAAGCGCAGTATTGAATTCCTTTACATCATATCCCGCAGCCGGGGGAACAGAGGCTGCGCCATAGCTTACATTCTTGAACATCATACGCTCCTCGTCATGACTTTCCATGTAAGTGACAAGGCCGGGCTGACTCCAGCCCAGGTTGAGATACGAGGCTTTAAACAGGTCTGAGCTGTATCCCATTGCTGCTTCCAGGTAATCATTTTTAGTATTGCCCCACAAGAGAAATCCATGATTTGCAAGCTCTGTCTCTTCACTGTTGTCAGTAAAATGCTCGAGGATAAGGTACGCATCGGGTTTCCTTATCCATATCATGTTACCCATGCGCTTCAGTATCGCGATACGCGAGGCATCATAATTCCATCCATCACCGGCAGTGTTGGTGAATCCTTTAGTGAAATCAAAGCGGAAGCCATCAACTTTAAACTCACTTATCCAGTAACTGCATACGCTGTCAACAAATGCCTGGGTGGCAACACTCTCATGGTTGAAGTCGTAACCCCACGACAATGAGGTATTCGGCGATTGCACATTGAACCATGGATTATCTGCCGCAGGCCTGTTCTCCGCAGTGTTAAAATACATCTTAACCAGGGGGTTGTTACCGTATGCGTGATTCAGCACGAGATCCATAATCACTGCTATTCCCCGGCTGTGGCACGAATCAATCAGCTCCTTGAAACTATTGGCCGGGCCGTAATATTTATCAATGGCAAAATACATGGCAGGGTTATAGCCCCAACTACTGTTCCCGTCAAATTCTGTTACAGGCATGAATTCAATGGCATTGATTCCCAATCGCGAGAAATATGCCAGTGAGTCACGAATGGTTTTAAAGTCATGAGCTTCCACAAAATCACGGACGAGCATTTCATATATCACAAGATCCTCTTTTGAGGGCGGGGTGAAAGATGAGTTCTTCCAGGTGTAAGCCGGCGGACGCGTCTGGAAGACAGCCACAAGACCTTCTGCAAGCCCCTCGGGATAAGCTTTGAGGCCAGGGTAAGTAGCTGAAGAAATATATTTATCATTCCACGGATCAAGGACTTTGGTGGTATAAGGATCAGGTATTTTTATCGTACCGTCAATCACATATTGAAAACCGTACTCGGTGTTAGCAGTGAGACCTGTAACAGCAAGCCAGAATCTGCCGTCAGGGCTTTTCTTCATGAAGCCCTCATCGCTGAATACCCAGTTGTTGAAATCACCCACAACGAATACATTATCCTTCCCGGGTGCGTACAGAACGAATGTAGCGCTGTTATCTCCGGTGATGTTAACCCCCGGCTCAAGGCCAGCCGGAACATCTTCGACCGTCACACCAGGTTTGATATAGTAAAAAACCGAGTCTTCTTTCATCACCGTTCCGTTATAGGCACGCGCAACAATTTTGAAAAGGCCTGTGCCTGATGCAACAAGTGTATGGGTGGCATTAAGCTCATATACCTTCTTCAGAATTACGTTATTCTGAAGGATCATTAGTGAATCTCCCATTGATGCTGATGCCTGTATAGTGACATTATCCCCGGCATTGATCAGTGATGTGTATTTGTCAGGCTGGGTAAGCATAACTTCAAAGACTGCAGCCTTCTGTACATCATAAAAGATGTCGCCACCGGTTTCGGTTTTACCCTCTTTGGTCCTGTCCCAGCTTCTGAAGACAAATGCCAGCTTCTTAATTGTATCAGAATCAGGTACACCATAGAATTCACGTATGGAAGGTGAAATAGAAAGAGTATAGACATTAGGCGATACTCTCGTCATTTTTGCCATGGGAATGTTTGTTTCCCATGGCGCTATCAAATACTTCCAGTCTGATCCGCTGGTGCTCTTGTCGGTGATGACACCGGTATGGGCGTACACATCACCCGTATAGTCCTTCAGTCCCAGATTACCCTGATCAGCATTAAATGTTATGATAACGGCGTCAGAGGCAGTCGGGAAAACCGGATTGCAGGTTATTATCTGCGCCTCAGTGATGACAGCAGTACCCAGAAACAGTAGGATGAATATTTTAATTCTTAATAACATATTCCGGCTTATTAGGGTCAAAAAATTATAGTCAATCAGTTGCTAACATTATTTCTTAAATGTGTAGGGATAGGTCATGTAGTTCATCCCCTTAATTACATTACCCTGAAAGTCAAACAGGGTATTGCAGTCCCACGCTGATCCAGTGCCCCATTTATCTTTCATGTCCGACGTAATCCATGCCGGTTCCCAGTAGTGGATGCCAATGCCCCCGCCGTCAATTATCTCCTGTGTCAGTCTGACAAGGTAATTGTACTGTCCGGTCTGGTTAGCAGGATAATCTACCGTCAGCTTGTCGGTTCCCAAAATGTTATTATAACTGTCCGCATTGTTCAATGTCCACGGGTAAGCCGTCTCAACCACCATTACATCCTTCTTGGTGAGATCCTTGATATCAGCAATGTAATCACTGACATTATCAATCCCCACCGTTGACCAGAGATAATAGTATGAGATGCCTGCAATATCGTAATCGGTAAGCCCGGCAGCATCTATTCCTTGAAACCAGGATAAGGCATTTTCAGGCTGAGCAATATGAACTATAATCTTTGGCTTAATAGCTGAAGAGAGAGCCGCATCTCTTACTGCCTTTATTGCTCCGTTAATGAGATAAACAAAATCTGCTGTCTTATCCCATCTGTTGCCCTGGGGCAGGAGAAACCCGGGATTGATTTCATTGCCTGTCTGCACGAACTCGGGCATGATATTCAAAGCTTCAAGTTTGTCAAGGGTCATCAGGGTATAATTATAAATGCTGTCATGCAGGAGTTCGAGCGACAGTCCTTCCCATGCGGCTGGAGTGACCTGCTTTGCGGGGTCAGCCCAAATGTCAGAGTAGTGAAAGTCAAGGCTCACGGCCATACCTTGGGCTTTTGCAGCCTGGATTCCCCTTTTAACATCATCAAAATCATTGTACATGCCTGCAATGGGCGGATTATAGACCTCACGTGTCCACCGTGGGTTATGCCAGAGCCTGAAGCGAATGGTGTTTGCCCCGTACTTCTTGAAAATAACATATGGATTTGTTATGTTCCCTGAATCCCTGTAAATACCGCCGTGTTCAATTATCTGGTTTACGTAAGAGAGATCAGCTCCCATTCCAAAATCCGATACAGAGTAGAATCTCCGGGAAGTATTATTCTGATCTCTGTCATTCTTTTCTTTGCCATTGCATGAAATAAGCATGGCTGACAATAGGAGTAAGATCGGATAATTTTTTATCATAATATAATTTTGATTCTAAAGGTATGATGGAACCACACATGCTTGTAAATTATATTTCTTCATGTTTGTGATTATGGTCAATCATGTGGTTTTCACAATTATAACTACTTTTCGTTATGGCAGGATAACTTAGTAATTTATGGCTTTGTAACGGGATTTTTAAAAAGAGGCTGCCGTTTTGAAAACAGACAGCCTCTTTCTTATCAGCTTAATTTAGTTACATTTTTACTTACCTGGCACCATTGAAACGCTTAATTCAGGAAGGTTCACTGTAATCTTATAAGTACCTGATGCTGCAACAACTTTAAAGTTCTTGTCACCATCATCTGCATTTGCAAGCAGAGGTGTAACAGTGCCATCTGCAAAATACGGGTAGTTATAAGATGTAGCCCATCCGGCCTGAGCAAAGAAGCGGAACGCATTATCATAAATAAAAGTTGTAGTTGCTTCCCATACTCCTTCTTTCTTCCAGGTCATCTTGACATACTGACCGGGATCCCAGCCCCAGGCACCACTACCTACACCAGCGCCGGTCATGAACATAACAGGCTCATCGACAGCTTCCATCGCAACCGTTTTTGCTGAGAGGTTTGCAGTGATCCTGTAATAACCTGTTGTTCCGAGGAATCTGAAATTAGAATCTCCGTCACCAGCGTTTTCAAGTAAAGTAGCCGGAAATCCTCCGGTGAAATACGGGGCACTCCATGCGTCACCCCAGGCAGCATTCTTGAAGAACCTGAAAGTGCATTCAGCATCTGTATTAATAAAGTATCCGATTGTTGAATAAACATTGGGGGCAGTACTTAGCATTTCTACAGCAATAGCAGGATCCCATCCGCCTGTTGCCTTACCTATCATGTAGATAGGCGGGAACGAGGTCAGATAAGGAGTGGCAGTTGCTGTAGCAATTGTAGAATAAACCGGATCAATGCTACCGTTTATCACAGTCTTAACCCTGAATTCAACAGGTGAAGCAACGCCACCCTCAATAATATTTAACAGTGCTTTGTTAAGCTCTGCCTGAGTCAATCCAGCCTTAAGCGCATTGACTGTTACCAGATCTTGTGCAGAGGCGAAGCTATTATTGGCTTTATCTACCTGTAAAGTATAAGCCTGAGCAACAGGAATTCCATAATCAACCTCAGCCCATGAAAATTTCACAGAGTCATTTTTGGTATCAAGTGATAAAACAATGGGTGAGGTAATGGTACCCATAGTATTTGGCACCACCGAATCCAGCAGTTTGGGATTCTCCTTATCGGCTTCACAAGCCGCAAAGAAAACCGTTATAAAGATTAAGAATATCAGATTTACCTTTTTCATATCTGTAATTTTTTAGAGTATATCAATAGCCGGGGTTCTGATCTAAGTTGGGATTTGCTCCCATATCAGCATCCGGAATCGGATAGAGATTAAACTTGTCATCGGTTGCCAGACCTTCCTGTGTGCCACCTTTCCATGTCCATATGTAAGCTCCGCCGGTGAAGAGACCGTATCTGATCAGGTCAGTACGTCGGTAACCTTCCCAATAAAGCTCTCTGGCTCTCTCATCAAGAATAAAGCTGAGTGTCATATCACCCTCGGCAATGTTACCTGATGTTCCGTCATAAGCCTTAGTCCTGATGTCATTAACATAACCAAGTGCTGCTGAAGCACTCCCTCCGGTTCCGCCGCGCAGAACAGCCTCGGCATACATCAGGTATGCATCAGCGAGTCTGAAGACCGGCAGGTCAGTATCAGGATGTGTGCCATTCGAACCTGCACCACCTGTAGACTTCATATTGGTCCATTTTGTTACGGCATAGCCCCCGGTCCAATCGGTTAAACTGGCGATCTCCTTTTTCTGACCATCCGTCCAGAACATTTTCCGCTTGTCAGAGTTATCAGCCGGGAATTTGTCGACAAACTGAGGCTTGGCTCTTAAGCCCCACCATCCTCCGCTTACTCCATAATTAGCCGGAGTCATTGTGCCTCCAATTGAGGCATTGACGAGGAATGTCGTTCCGCCCCATGACCTGCTGTTCACACCATCAAAAGGAACTGCAAAGATGATACCGTCAGCTGTGTGGTTATCAGCCATGAACATGTGGGCATAGTTGTCCTCGAGAACATAACCTGCATCAATCACCTTCTTGGCATAAGTTATTGTCTCGGTATATTTTGCAGCTTTTTCATAGACTTCAGCGTTGAGATAGAGGCGTGCAAGAAGCATCCAGGCAGAAGCCCTGTCAACACGGCCATAGACATTGGTCTTTGGTGCCATAAGAACATTTTCAATATCCAGCAATTCACCCTCCACATAGTCAAAAAGATCGGCTCTTAAAATCTGTTCAGGAAGGAATGCGCCTACGCCATCTTCTTCAGTCACGAACGGAACGTTTCCGAACAAGTCAAGAGCATGATAATAACTTAAAGCCCTGAGAAACCTTGCTTCGGCTCTGTACAGGCCTATGGTTGTTTGCTGAGTTTCATCAAACCCGTATTCAGTCAGTTTTGCATCAGATGATTCACGTATGAATTCATTACAAAGTGCTATCTGGTAAAATATTCTTGAATACATTACCGTAGTGAATTCATTTGACGGAGAAAAGTTCATCTTAGCCAGGAGTGCGAGGCTGGCATCACCCCATCCGAGAACTGCTTCATCGGAGGGAAGTTCCTGTGCGTACCAGTACTCTCTCAGGTATTGACTGAAGCCCTCATCAAGACCTCTCAGATCCGCGTCTCCGTCAGGTCCTTTTTGTCCTGTGAGTGCAAGTCCTGCATATAATTTCGCAAGAACCTTTTCATAGTTATCAAAGTCATTGTACACCTTCTCTGATGAGAACACGTCAGGATCAAGAGGAAGGGTATCCAGATCTTTGAGACAGCCAGTGATAAACATTGAAGAGAAAATCACTGCTGCAGTCAAAATTTTATAATATTTTGTTTTCATATCCATTTCTTATTATGGTTATAAGGTTACGTTTACACCCAGCATGAAAATTCGCGGGCGTGGGTATAGGTTGTTATCAATACCGGAAGAGATCTCAGGATCAAGACCAGTGTACTTAGTAACAGTTATAAGGTTCTGTGCTGTACCATATAGCCTTACATTAAATTTGTCATTTAACAGGTTATTGAAGTTATAACCTACTGAAATGTTATCAAGTTTCAGGAACGAACCATTCTCCATATAGTAATCAGAAAAATATTGGGGATCCTGAAATTGAGTTTCCAGTACATTCGATACCCTGTTCTTGACGTAGCCTGAGTTTACCATCTGCAAATATCTGCCGTATTCAGAGTTAATGTTATTGTAAACGTAGTTCCCCAGGTTTATCCGACCATTGAATGAAAAATCAAGGTTCTTATACCTGAACAGGGAGTTGAAACCCATGAATATTGTAGGCGCTGCTTTCTGATATCTGAACTTGTCACTATTGTTAAAAGACAAGTCAGCATTACGGTCAACATAAAGACCCTCAATAGGTTTGCCTTCGGTATTATATACCTGTTGATAAACATAAAATGCATAAGACGGAGAGCCTACGCTATGGATTTGAATTTTGTTTCCAACGCCTCCACTGATGTCACCTACATAAACGCCCTGATATGTTGGAAGATCAACAATAGTCAGCTTTGTGATCTGATTGACGTTATAGGTTGCGTTGAACCCAATCTCCCAGTCCACATTCGTTGATGTAATTGCCCTGGCGTTAATAGAAAATTCAATACCACGGTTTTCAAGGTCACCAACATTGGTAACGATCAGGTCTGTCAGGTTGGTCCCGGCTGCAACAGGTATCTGATTGATAAGATCATTGGTCTTCCTGTAATAAAGATCCACATCACCAGTGATACGGTCTTTCAGAAAACCATAGTCAAGACCTATGTTATAGGTAGATGTCTCTTCCCATTTAAGGTTCTTATCATATCCTGCCGGTCTGGCAGTCTGAACATATGTTGTTCCAAACTGGTAATAAGCACCAGGATCAGAAAAAGTATACTTTGCCTGGTATGGATAATTATCACTGGTAATATTCTGTTGCCCGGTGATCCCGTAGCCAAGTCTCAGTTTGAGATTTGATATTACATTATCTCCGAAGAAGTCTTCTTTGGATATATTCCATGCAAATGCTGCAGATGGGAAAAGACCCCATCTGGTCTCGGGAGCAAAACGGGATGACCCATCATCACGAAGTGTCAGTGTAAGGAGATATTTGTCATAAAGAACATAATTCACCCTTCCAAAGAACGATATAAGATAATTCTCTGTTTTATAGTTATCATTTGCATATATGTCCGCACCGGCAATTGAGATCTCCTTAGTCCATCCCTCTCCGTAGAAATGTTGCCATTCGTAACCGACAACAGCGTTGAGGCGGCTGTGATCTCCAAACTCACCCGTGTAATCAAAATAAAAGTCCAAAAGAGTATTGGTTCTATTTTCATTATATTCTTTTAGCTCACCAAGGCCATGGTATCTGGCGAAATTTACGAAAGATCCAACTGGTACTGTTTGTGTGCCATCAGTGGTTGAGTTGTCAAGACCAAGATTCAGTTTTGCCTTAAGTGCAGGGAAAAAATGAAGCTTATACTCAAGCATCAGGTTCCCCACCAATCTATTTACAGTTGCGTAGTCATCCTGATCATAAAGCGATGTAAGAGGGTTCATGGGAGCTACGAATAATGGTGATCCATCAGGGTTGGTCCAGAGAAAATCTGTTGCCTGGGTGGGATCCATTTCAATTGATCCTCCGATAGCACCGCGGTTTGCAAAGAAGTTATTAATAACCATCCCTTTTGCATTCAGATCAATTTTCAGATGATCATCAAATAGAGAAGGAGAAATGCTTAAAGCTCCGGTAAAACGTTCCAGATTGTCAGTTTTAAGAATCCCATCCTGATTTGTATAGCCTACGCTAACCCTGTAGGGGAACTTGCCAAGACCACCGGAAAAGTTAATGTTATGGTCCTGGGCCAGAGCTGTTGTGTAAATTTCTTTCTGCCAATCAGTTGATGCTTCTCCCAGTAATGCCTGTGCTGCAGCGTCTGAGGCATATTTCGTTTGTATAATTTCGCGGAACTCATCAGCAGTGAATACATCCACATACTTTATAGGAGTACTTACTGAAACACTCCCGTTATAGTTCACCGTGAATGGTTTTCCTGATGCGCCTTTTTTGGTTGTAATGAGGATAACACCGTTTGAAGCTCTCGAACCATAGATAGCTGTCGCCGAAGCATCCTTGAGCACCGTGAAGGTCTCAATATCATTGGAATTTATCAGACTCAGATCAGATCTGCTCCCTGATGGATTGCCAGATATCGGCACACCGTCAATAACCAGAAGAGGGTCATTGCTTGCGCTCAGAGATGAACCTCCCCTGATTCGGATTTGAGATCCCTCTCCCGGAGCACCACCACCATTGGTAATTTGTACTCCCGCCATTTTGCCCGCGATCAAAGATATTGGAGACGCGGTTTGAATTGGATTAAACTGCTTCTCAGAGACAGCCTTCACTGATCCGGTTGCATCCTCCCTGCGTACAGTACCATAACCGATTACAACCACCTCANNAGGGCCTGAACATCAGTGCGCATAGCTACATTAATCACAGGCTCGTTACCCACGGTAACCTCCAGCTGCAAATAGCCAATAAAAGTGTATACCAGAACATCCCCAGGCTTAGCCATGAGGGAATATTCTCCGTCAATGCCGGTAATAGTTCCTGTCAGCGTACCCCTGACAACGACATTCACTCCGGGGAGTGTCTGTCCGTCGGCCGCATCGGAAACTGTACC